>CAJLYN010000158.1 GCA_905210875.1 uncultured Bacteroides sp.
CGGCTGGCCTCGACGCCCACCCGGCTCAGTTTGTTGGCATTGACAATCTGTCCGCCGGCAAAGAGCGGGACCCCGGCCGAGACGCCGGCGGTGATACCGTCTTTGGCCATCGACATTTGCATCATAGGTGCCAGTTCCATTTCTACAAGCCCCTTGTTGGCGACAAATCCGGCACCACTGGCCGATATCGAAGGAAAGTATTTGGTAAAGGCCTCTTTCCGTTCCTGTTCCGATATCTGCATATCGTTCCGGGCATTCTTTATCCGCACGTTGTTTTCAAGCGACAGTTGCAGGCACTCTTCGAGGGTGTAGGTCCGTTGGGCAGCGGCCGAGAGAGTTGTCATGCCGGTGAGCAGGAGAAGAGCATATTTGATTGATAGGTTTCGTTTCATGATGATGAGTTGAGATTATTCGTTTTCCAGGCGGGCCGAGGCCACGCGTTTATGAGAAGTACCGTCGAAGATGAGCCAGTAGCTGACCGGCAGGACGGTGAGCAGGAGTACCATGGTGATGAGCGTCCCGTAGAAGATGACGGTTCCCATGGGCATCCACAGGCTGCTGCCTCCGAGAATCATCGGCACGACACCCATCGAGGCGGCTGCCGACGTGAGGAAGATGGGGCGCATGCGACGTTGTGCCGAGTGGTAAATGGCATCGCGCACGTCGAGTTTCTCGCTCTTGCGCAACTCTTCGGCATAGTCGATCATGATGATGCCGTTTCTGACAATGATGCCCATGAGGCTCACCAGACCCAGCACACAGGTGAGGCTGAAATCGACACCGTGTATGAGCATGCCGGCAGCCGCGCCGAAGATGCACAGCGTCATGCTGGCGAAGATGAGCAGGGCGATGTTGATGCGGTGGAAGTGGAGCAGCAGTATAAAGAAGATGATGACGGCAGCAACCACCAGGCACGACATGATGAGCGGCAGTTTCTCCTGGCTGTCTTCATAATCGCCGCCGTACTCCAAGGTTACATTGTCGGGCAGGGTGATACCGGCCAGCTGTTTCTGCACTTTGTCGGTGAAGGCCATGCTGTTTATCTCTCTTTTGAGGTCGCACATGACGGTAATCGTGTAGACACCGTTGCGACGCACAATCTGGCCGTTGCTCCATGTGGGCTGTATGTCGGCAATCTGCCGCAGGGGTACATGAGACAGTCCGCCCGTCGTGGCGACAAGTTCATCGTCAAGTGTGTTGCAGGCAGCCGAGTCGGCATTTTCGCCTTTCAGTACGACGGCAATGTCGTAGTCGCCCTCCCAGGCCTTGGCTACTGGAATACCGTTGCCGTAACGCATGGCGAGGGTTGTCTCCACGCTGGTGTTACTGATGCCCATGCGCGAGGCCAGGTCTTCTTTCAGTACGATTCGGGTGCCGGCCTGCGGCTCGAAGAAGTTGGTGCGCACCAGGTCGGTCTCGGGACAGTTTTTCAACAGTGTCGCAATCTGGTCGGCCACGCCCCGCAGCGTATCGATGTTGTCACCGCTCAGACGTATCTCTATCGGGTAGACCGACTCATTGTAACTGAGTTGCTTGAAGCGGACAAATGCTTCGGGAAAGTAGTTGGTGTACAACGGGGCATACTCGTCGAGAAGAGCCTCGGTCTCTTTGTTGCCTTGTGTGTTGACGATGAACTGGGCATAGTTGGGGCCGGCAATCTGCGGTGCGTAGGTGGTGTGGACCCGCGGCGAAGATCAGCCCGTAAAAGAGGTAACCGATACTACCCGGGGGTCTCTCCGCAGGATATGTTCGAGGTTGTCGGCCACTTCGGCGGTCTTTTCCAGCGGTGTGCCCGTGGGAAGATAGATCTCGACGGCGAACTGGTTGCGTTCGGCTATGGGCATCAGCCGCTGGGGTATGCGGCTGATGAGCAGGGCGCCTACGGCAACGAAGGCAATACCTATGGCCACCGTTGTCCGCGGCCAGGCGAAGCAGATGTCCAGCACCTTGTTGTAAAGCCTTTGCAGTGCGTCGAGGAACGAAAATTTCTTCTCACCCGTGTTTATCGGCTTGCGTATGAACCAGAACTGCATGAAGGGTACCAGTAGTACGGCTACCAGCAGCGAGATGCCCAATATCAGTGTGATGGCCCAGGGGAAACTCAACAGGAAGTCGTGAAACATGCCGGTTAAGATGAGCAGGAAGGGGAAGAACGTAATGCTGATGGCCAGCGTGGCCGAGAAAATCGACTTGAAGAAGTGGGTGGCACTCTCTATCGAGGCGTGCCAGCGGGAGCAGCCTTCGCCCAGCTTTTCGAGGTAGTTGTCGATGATGACGATGGAGTTGTCGACAATCATGCCCAGCGTTACGATGAGGGCGGCCAGTGTTACGGTGTTCAGTTCGATGCCGAAGGCGTAGAACAGTCCCAGGGCGATGAATATCGTGATGGGTATCGTCGAGGCGGCCACCAGGGCTACGCGCATGGGGAGCAGGAGCATGACCACCACGATGACGGCCACGATGGCAATAAGCAGCTCACTGAGGAAAGTCGACACGCTGTTGTCGACGACTTCGCTCTGATTGGTGATGCGGAAGATGTCGACCTCCGGCGGCAGCTCTTGTTCAAAGGCAGTCAGTACCCGGTCTATCTCTTCGCCCATCTCTACGATGTTTTTCCCTTTTTTCATCTCCACACTCAGCAGAAGGCATTTCTTGCCGTTGTTGGTGATGTAGCTATCGGGTGCGGGATACTCCTTCACGACGCGGGCCACATCTTTCAGGCGTATGGTGTTTCCGTCGGGGTCGGTGTAGACAATCTGTTCCTGTACGTCGCGCACGGTGTTGAGCGACTGGGCCACATACACGGGCATGATGTTGCCGGGGGTCGTTATCTCCCCGCCGGTTGTGATGAACCCTTTTGAGAAGAGGGCGACGGCCAGACTCTGGCTGTTCAGCCCGTATTGCGAGAGTTTGTTGTTGTCGAGATAGACCGAAATCTGCTCTTTCTGCATGCCGCTCACCGTCATGCGCCCGATGCTGTTGATGCGGCGCAGCCGGCTTTGCAGGTCGTCCATGTAGCCGTCCAGCTCACGGTAGGTCTTCTCTTCGCTCTCCATCGTGATGAGCAGGGCCGAGGTGTCGCCGAAGTCGTCGACCACCTGTACGGCCAGTACGTTCGACGGAAGTTGGGCCTTGAAGGTGGCGACACCGTGTTTGAACTTGCTCCAAAACTCGTCCTTGTTGTTGAGCTCGTCGTTGAGTTGTACCTGTATGTACACGATGCCGGGGCGGGTGGTAGAGAAGGTTTTCTCTTTCTTTACCTCCTTGTAGCCGAAGATATACTCTTCGAGCGGTTTGGTTACCTGCTCGACCATCTCCTCGGCCGTATTTCCCGGAGCCACGGCTACGACAAGACCCTGTCTTATCGTGAAGTCGGGAAATTCGTTCTTCTGCATGTTCGGCAGGCTGTAAATGCCGAAAGCGATAAGGCAGCATACGGCCAGAATGATAATCTGGCGGTAATGCATGGCCCATTCTACTGCGTTGCGTTTCTTTTTCATCGCTGTTCTTTTATAAAGTTACCGGTATGTTTTCGCACACCTTCTGTCGACCTTCGACGATGACTTTGTCGCCGTTTTCCAATCCCGATACGACCGTTACGCCATCTGTGGCGAAGGGGCCGCACTCGATGTAGCGTTTCCGGGCCCGACCCTCCTGCTCAATCCACACAAACGTGCGGTTCTTCTCGTCGAGCTGCACCACCTGTGCCGGCACGACATACTGCCACGAGGTCTTCTCGTTTTCGATGCCTACCTCTGTTACCATGCCGGGCATGAGGTCGGCGTCGGTATGGTCGAGCGACACCTTCACCTCGTAGGAGCGTGAGAGCGGGTGGGCCACTATGCCCTTTTCTGTTATCACGCCCGGGAAGCGACGGTTGTCGAGAGCACCCACGGTTACCACGGCCCGGGTGCCGAGGTGTATGTCGGCTATTTCGTTTTCGGGTACGGAGAATTTTACTTTCAGCCGGTCGCCCGATACAATCTTCACGACGGGCAGACCAGGCGATACGGTTTGTCCCACCTCGATGGATTTTTCGGCGACAATTCCCGTGTAGGGAGCGTATAGTTTACAGTCGTTCAGATTCTTGCGCGCAATCTCTTCCAGAGACCGGGCCTGTTGCAATTTGTTTTGTGTATCGACCCATTTTATTTCGGGCAGGCTGCCTTTCTCGTATAGCGTTTTCATGCGGGCGTAGGCGTCTTCGGCCTGCTGCCGGGCCGACAGGGCCGCTTTGTAGCTGCTGGCTGTTGCGCTCGAATCTATGGTGGCGATAAGGTCGCCCGCCTCGACTCGGTCGCCGACGTTTACGCCGATACTCTGTACGTTGCCCGGCATGACGAAACTGAGTGCCGTGCTGTTGGCGGCCTCGACGGTTCCCGAGTAACGATGTCCGTTGTGCTGCTGTTCGGCCTCGACGGTGAGTGTGCTTATCTTTACCGGGGCAATTTCTTCTCGGGTGGTTGTACTTTTTCCCTGACAACTGTTGAGTGATGGAAGCAGCAGTAGGGTGGCTGCTATCCATAAGGTGTGTGTTGTGTGCATAATCGTGCTGTTAAATTTTTCGGCAAAGGAAAAATATATCAATGGTGGAACGTATATTTTAAATTCTTCGATATTGTTCAAAATATCTTTTTGTATTTTATATAAGACAAAAAGAACAATTTCGTGTAATGTACGAATAAGTGCTTCGTATTCATTGTAAAAAACTAGAAATGATAGAAGTTTAATTTGATTTGTAGATATGCTAGACGATATGCTTTCTATAAATATTGTTTTATATTTCCTATATATAGCCTGAATTTGGTACTTATTAGGATGTTTATATGTGAAATAATATTAAAAGTCTTATCTTGGTATTTTTAATGGTAAAAAAAAGAATAAATCGAGAAATGAATTATTCAAAATTTCCTATATTCGCGATATAAAAAGAATAGTTATGGAAAAAAAAGACATTGTGAGTTTTTCTTTACAGGAACTCTACAAGAATGCAAAAGTGTTGCAGGCATCGTTTCACGACGGTTGTTTGGTGTCGACTTATCACAATATCAACAAGAGTGATACGGCGCGAAGCGGAATACCGCTGTTTCAATATCCCTGCCGGGTCGATGCCGTTACCGTTGTTATTTGCGAAAAAGGGCAGGTAAAGTTTACCTCCAACCTCAAACAGTATATTCTGCGGGAAAATACTCTTTACATCAATGCCTCCAATTCCATAGTCAAAGTCGATGAGATAGAAGACAGTGTGGTGCATCTCATAGCGTTTGACGAGAGTTTTCTTCGCGATGTGCATATCGACTTGAAAAGTATCCTCCCGCAATTTATCCACTTGCTCGACAATCCGTGCATGACGATTCTGCCCGAGGAGCTCGACGACATACGGCAGATTTTTGCCACGATAGAACGGGAGATGGAGAATCTTTCGGGAAAGGTCTATCAAAAGGAAATTTTGCGTGGATACACGAGTGTGGCTATTTACAAGTTGTGTGCTATCTTTGAGCGGGTACTTCGTATGCGTAGTGAAAATGTTGTCGCTCCCACCAAGAATCGGGGAGAGG
>CAJLYN010000159.1 GCA_905210875.1 uncultured Bacteroides sp.
CCGTCGCGCTCCACGATGCGGTCTTGGCCTTTGGCGGTGAAGCAAGTAACGAAAGCCATAA
Organism: uncultured Bacteroides sp.; assembly: GCA_905210875.1. GTDB lineage: Bacteria > Bacteroidota > Bacteroidia > Bacteroidales > UBA11471 > Caccoplasma. The sequence goes on from CAJLYN010000159.1 coordinate 62, forward strand.
AAATCACAGCATACCGTAATGTTTTCATATCACGTTCTTTTTTATCGGTTTACCACATGCATCTTTGACATGTTTCACAAACTTTTCTTTTGCCATGAGAATACTCTCTCTATGGCTCGGCATTACGTTTATACACCAGTTTGCCGTTCTCTACCACTATGGCATCTTCGTAACACTCTATATCTCCCGAATTTGGGTCTGTATATTCGCTGAGGGGTTTTGTTACATATAAGGGAACCCTGTCGTATTGACCCGCAGAATTCTTCGTCATCGCTCTTTCTATACTCCGCTTTTGGTACACGATAGCGATGTCTTTGTCCGTGGATAGTACCACTGTTACATATCCAAATTGTTCATAAGAGCATGAAAAGAAAAGATATGCCACACTGGTAGGAGATACGGGAATCGTTACAAAGTAACAATCCTCTTCGGTCGGATAACTTTCTATTGATTTCCGATGCGACTTTGCCCAACCGTCGAAATACTCTATATGCACTGTTTTTTTACAGCGTCGGTTCGTTATCGATATTATTTGTATATCACCGCCGTCTTCCTCAAATTTCCCCGGATTTTTTTCTATATACTCTATTGTCTTGGGCGAATGTGCATATTTATATAATTCCACAACACTGAAAGTGTCGACTTCACGACACACAAGTCGATATTTACCATACCCGCGAGCCTCTTCACTGCCCGATAAGGTATCTACATATTCCGGTCTTGTGATGATTTTCCCGTCGACTATCGTGTACAACTGATTAGAATCTATTAAATTGCCTTTATGTTGCATCATCAATAAGAGGTATGCGCGGTAGGTGTCGGGCATCTCCTTTTGCAAAGAGTTGAAGGCTTGCATCAACCGTTGGGGGTCGTTCTTGTAAAGTTCTTTCGCGACGGTCTCTTTCTGCACGAAATGGTATAGCTCGGGATAGGCCCGCTCGAAGTCGTAGTATTGTGTGAGATCGTTTTTGTCGAGGATTCTCCATATTTCCTGCGTTTGCTTATAGGCCGGTTTCAGGCAGGCAAAGCGGATAAGTTCGTGTAACTCATAGTCGGAGAGTGTCGATTGCAATGCGGCTATATCGTCGTTGTGCAGGTCGATGGCCGGATTGGCCAGCTTCTTCCGGTACATGGCCAGCCCCTTGACGACGAGGCTGTCGTATTGTGCCTTGCTGCACAGTTCGCCGCGGGGCGATAGCAGCAGGCGTTGGGTGTAACGTCCCGTCATGCCGGGATAGAGCATGAGAATGGCATCGATGGAGTCTTGGAATTGTGTGTCGATTCTTTGCCGGGCTGCCAGGCGCTTCTCGTCGTTTCTGGGGTAGATGAAGTCGTAGGTGCATTTGCGCCGTTCGCGCAGGGTGATGTAGCGGGCCAGGTCGGCTTCCTTGTTTGAAGGCGTTTTCGCCCATAGCAGGTCAATCTCTTTCGGCCCCACAATATTTACAATCGAGTCGATTTGCGATTTATACACTTCGTAGGCCACCGACTCTATGACGGTCATGCGCAGTGGCGACGGGTAAGGATATGTTTTGGCCGTGGCACCTGCGGCCCAACCTCCCAGGAGCAGGAGTGCGAGAAGGTAGCGTTTCATATCGGTGATATTATATGCCTTACAAGATATAAATATTTGGCGGAATTTCAAAAATTTTTTACCGTTAACAAGTGGAAAATGTTCCGATTATTTTTGAGAGAACCTTTTTGTGTCGGAGTTGTTGATTTCTATATATAAATCAAAACATAAAATTATGGGAAAGAAAGCGATTGAAATTGTCGATTTGGAAGTGAAAAAATTGGTTGAGACACTCAATCAGGCCCTCTCGGAGGAGTGGCTGGCCTATTACCAGTACTGGATTGGTGCCCGGGTGATGAGTGGCCCCATGCACGGCGAAATCGAAAAGGAACTCTACAAGCACGCCGATGAGGAATTGCACCATGCCGAGATGTTGGCCCGGCGCATTATCGAGCTGGACGGTACGCCGGTGCTCTCGCCCGAAGACTGGCCCCTCCTGTCGAAATGCAAGTACGAAGCACCGGTCGATGCCTACATCGAGTCGATTCTGAAACAGAATCTTGCCTCGGAACGTTGTGCCATACATCGGTATGAAACGCTGGCCCGGCTCACCGACGGGCGCGATTTTACCACCTTCTCGCTGGCTACGCAGATTCTGGCCGATGAGGTCGAGCACGAGACCGACCTTGAATCATGGCTCAACGATATACGTGTGTTCCGTGAGTCGTTGGTAGCCATGCCGGTGTGAACCGTTGCCAGAGTTGCCCCTTGTCGACAGATCGGAGCGAGGACAGGCCGGCCCGTTACATGTGCGGGCGGCCTGTCCTCGTTTTGTGGAAGGATTTCGGTGGCAGAAGATAAAACAATATCTTTGTAACTGACCATATCTTTTTAATTCATCAGGTGAATATGAACGTCGATTCGACGACGTTCGGCACGAAATTCTTGTTTTTCCTTTGGCTCGGCACGAGCCTTTACTTATATTTGCGCAAAAGCATTTTTGCAATATGACTTCTGAGAAAATACGAGGAAAGAACCTTTGGCAGAAAATTTTTTATTTCTACTACGACGGTTTCAGAGAGATGACGCTGGGAAAGACGTTGTGGATAATTATACTCCTCAAACTTTTTCTCTTTTTTGTGGTACTTAAATTGTTTTTCTTTCCCAATCTGTTGAATACACGTTATGACACAGATGGTGAACGTGCTGAGCATGTCTCTGTGGAACTGACCGATTTTCATTAACCAAACCTATCTTCTTTGATATTATGAGCGATTTGTATTCTCTTGTCGATTGGTCGCGAGCGCAATTTGCACTCACGGCAATGTATCATTGGCTGTTTGTCCCGTTGACACTGGGTCTTGGCCTTATCGTTTCCTGTATGGAAACCATCTATTATCGTACGCGAGATGAGCGATGGAAGCAGACTACCAAATATTGGATGAATCTCTTCGGCGTGAATTTTGCGCTGGGTATTGCCACGGGCATCATTCTTGAATTTCAGTTCGGAACCAACTGGTCCAATTACAGTTGGTTTGTGGGCGATATTTTCGGTGCTCCTCTGGCTATCGAAGGCATCATGGCCTTCTTTATGGAGGCCACTTTTGTGGCCATCATGTTCTTTGGATGGAACAAGGTGAGTCCGCGAGCTCATTTGGCGGCCACATGGCTTACGGCCATCGGTGCCGCACTGTCGGCCTTGTGGATTTTGGTGGCCAACGCATGGATGCAATATCCTACGGGAATGCAGTTCAACCCCGATAGCGTGCGCAACGAGATGGTCGACTTTTGGGCGGTTGCATTGTCGCCCGTGGCCATCAATAAGTTCCTCCATTCGGTAACAGCCGGTTGGGCGCTCGGGGCAATATTCGTCATTTCTATTTCGTCGTGGTATTTGTTGAAAAAACGGGAGGACTTCCTCTCTCGTAACAGTATAAAGGTTGCAGGCTGGGTGGGCCTGGCCGGAATATTGCTGGTGATGAATACCGGCGACGGGTCGGCTTATTGGACCGGGAAAACCCAGCCCATGAAGTTGGCTGCCATGGAGGGCCTTTATGAAGGGGGCCGTGAGCAGGGGCTGGTAGCTGTCGGGCTGCTCAATCCGGCAAAAGAGTCTTACAACGATGGTGTCGACCCGTTCCTCTTCAAGATAGAGATTCCCAAACTGCTTTCGGTTTTGGCTACCCGTCAGGCCGATGGTTATGTGCCCGGTATTGCCGATATCATGCGGGGTGGATATGAGGAGGTGTCGGCCGATGGCGACACGACGGTGGCTCTCTCGGCCGAGGAGCGCATAGCCCGCGGCCGGCTGGCCATACAGGCTTTGGCCGATTATCGGGAGGCCCGTAAGGCTGGCGAGGAGCTGGAAGCTGCCGAGGCTGCCGAGGTGCTTCGCGAGAATTATCCCTATTTCGGTTATGGTTATGTCACCGACCTTTCACAATTGGTACCCCATGTGCCGCTGGTCTTTTACTCGTTCCACATCATGGTGTTGCTGGGGGGATATTTCCTGCTGCTTTTTGTCGTCGTACTGGTACTTTCTTACCGTAAACGGCTTGCCTCCTGTTCCTGGTTGCTGTGGATAGCACTCTTCTCCTTGCCGCTGGGTTATCTTTGCCTCGAATCGGGTTGGATAGTGGCCGAGATGGGCCGTCAGCCCTGGGTTATACAAGATATCATGCCCACCTTTGCGGCGGTATCGCGCATAGAGACGGCGGCCGTGCAGACGACTTTCTGGCTTTTTGCCGCGATTTTCACGGTGCTGCTGGTGGCCGAGATTGGAATCATGTTGAAACAAATCAAAAAAGGAACCGAAAAAAATAACCTCTGACTATGGAACTGAACGAAATTTTTTATCAACACTATTGGTGGTTTCTGATATCCCTGTTGGGTGCGTTGCTGGTGTTCCTGTTGTTTGTGCAGGGCGGACAGACACTTCTCTCTTCTTTGTCTCGAACATCGGAGGAGCGTACATTGCTTGTCAATTCGTTGGGCCGCAAATGGGAATACACATTTACTACGCTGGTTGTTTTCGGCGGAGCCTTTTTTGCATCGTTCCCGCTCTTTTATTCCACCAGTTTCGGTGGAGCTTATTGGCTGTGGATGGCCATCTTGTTCAGCTTCATCATACAGGCTGTCTCGTATGAGTACCGTTCAAAAAAAGGCAACCTTCTCGGTAGGAGTGTCTACGACACTTTCTTGCTCATCAACGGAGTAGTAGGGGTGGTGCTCCTCGGTGTGGCCGTAGGTACATTCTTTACCGGTGCCGACTTCCGTGTCGATAAAGCACAGCTCTACGACGACCTTGCGATGCCGATTATTTCGACTTGGCAGAATCCGTGGCACGGCCTCGAAGCCGTTGCCAACTGGCGTAATCTGCTCTTGGGTGTAACCCTCTTTTTTCTGGCACGTGTGCAGGCACTTCTCTATTTTATCAATAACATCGACGATGAAACGATATATGCCCGGGCACGCAGGCAACTGCTGTATAATGCGGTGCCTTTCGTGGTGCTTTTCCTTGTTTTCGTTGGAGCAACTCTGGTTTCGGACGGTTACCAGTTCGACCCCGCTTCGGGTGAGATTTCGATGCGCCCCTACAAGTATTTTTACAACATGGTCGAGATGCCGTGGGCTATGGCACTTTTCCTGCTAGGTGTGGCGGGTGTGCTTTATGCCATAGTGCGGACAGCTTTTGGGCAACGCTGGATTCATGGTATCTGGTATAGTGGAGCCGGTACTGTCTTGGTGGTATTGAGCCTTTTCTTCATTGCCGGCTATAACAATACACCCTATTATCCGTCGACGGTCGACAGTCAGAGTTCGTTGACGATTTACAATAGCTCGTCGAGCCTCTTTACGCTGGAAGTTATGAGCCTTGTTTCGCTGCTCATACCTTTTGTCTTGGCTTATATTTTTTGGGCGTGGCGGGCCATGGATCGCAAGTCTATTACTACCGACGAAATGAAGGGAGAAG
>CAJLYN010000160.1 GCA_905210875.1 uncultured Bacteroides sp.
AAGCCGCTACGATTAATCCCGCATAATATAAGAAAGGGATAAACGGGGATAAGGCATTAGGTAACGTCTTAAAGGTTTTCCCGCAATAACGACATTGTGTGCTGGGTTTTGGTATGTCTTCATTACAAAAAGGACATTTTTTATATTCCATGGCATTAGATTTTATGTGAGAATTAATTAATTATTTACTCGTTTGAAAGAAAAGAAGCCGTCGCTGGCAATAAAAGAGAGTGTATCCCCTTCGATGGTTAAATTTTTGTATGACCCTTCATTTATGTTATCTTGTTCGTACTGTTCGTAAAATTCTTTAAAAGCATTTTTTTGTAATTCTTTTGTTATTTCCCCTTCGAAGGGAGTTGTAAATATTTCTATCAAAGCATTGCCAAAATCCATGATTTCATCTGTGAGAAACGGACTCTCGGCCACGCTCATATCTACATCATCTATTGTAACCTTTAAAGTATTTAGGTCGTATAGTAATACCAAGTCTCCAAACAAAACTTCGTACCTCCCTCCGATGAGGCTATTCACAGTATAGTTTATCAGTATGTTATCTTCTTCGATAGTTTCTTCCATAGAGTAGCTTCTATATTCGCTGAATATTCCTCCATCGGTTTTATTACTTTCTTTATATTTAAAGCGGTAAAATAATGTTTGTGTGTAAGGGGTTCCATCTTCTGTAACGAAATCTAAATACCCAATCCATTTTCCTTCGAGGTCCCGAGCCAATTGGTTGTCTTGACAACCAGTTAAAAATACAGCTCCTAAAACAAGTGCAACAGAGATTCCTTTTAGTTTCATATTTTCCTTTTTTGAGTTGATAGTGTTTTTGATTTTATTTGCTGCTGTTATAAAAGAAAAGGGACGCAGCCATCGCTTTTTCTCTTACTCGGTAAGGCTCTGGTAAGCCAGAAGTTCTAAGACGAAAAAAGCAGTCTGCGCCCCATGGGGGGTACAAACTTGACTTTGACGCTTATTGTAGAACTTCTTAAATTTACCAGATTTAACCGAGTTCAATAATTGTCAGACAAGTTGTGCAATATGTTACAAGAGTATGGAATGTCTGTTTTTTACCTCCTTTTTTAGGTTCCGGAGGTAAAGAAAATAAATTTTTCCTTAAAACACAAACTCAACGTAAAATATCGCCGACTGCTTTGTGCAGGCAAAGGTCTTTGCGTGATGTGCCAAATCGTTGCATAGCTTGAAAAAAGTTGTGCATAAATAGAGCGGGAGATGGGTAAAATGGGGGTGCACGGGAATATACTTTGATGGAAATTTGTATATTTGCCGCAAGAACACCGGAACAAATGCCGGTGAAAGAAAGAGTGTATGGTATATAAATACGATTTTTTGGTGATAGGTTCGGGCATTGCCGGAATGAGTTTCGCCCTGAAAGTGGCCCACAAGGGAAAAGTGGCTCTCATCTGCAAAGCCGGTCTCGAAGAGGCCAATACCTATTTTGCGCAAGGCGGCATCGCTTCGGTGACCAATCTTGCGGTAGACAACTTCGAGAAGCATATCGAAGACACGATGATTGCCGGTGACTGGATAAGCGACCGGCAGGCTGTGGAGAAGGTGGTGCGCGAAGCCCCCGGACAGATAAAGCAGCTCATTGAGTGGGGCGTGCAGTTCGACAAGAAGGAGAACGGCGAGTTTGACCTCCATCGGGAGGGCGGCCACTCCGAGTTCCGTATTCTGCATCACAAAGACAACACCGGTGCCGAGATACAGACCAGCCTCATCAATGCGGTGAAGCAGCACCCCAATATCACGATATTCAAAAACCATTTCGCCGTCGAAATCATTACCCAGCACCACTTGGGCATCATCGTTACGCGATACACCCCCGGCATCAAGTGTTACGGTGCCTATGTGCTCGATGAGGAGACGGGTGAGGTAGATACCTTCCTTTCCAAGGTTACTGTCATGGCCACAGGGGGTTGCGAGGCGGTATATCGCAACACGACCAATCCGCTGGTGGCTACGGGCGACGGCATTGCCATGGTATACCGTGCCAAGGGTGCGGTGAAAGACATGGAGTTTATCCAGTTTCACCCCACGGCGCTTTATCACCCCGGTGACCGACCCAGTTTTCTCATTACCGAGGCCATGCGCGGATACGGTGCCGTGCTGCGCAACCAGGCCGGTGAGGAGTTCATGCAGAAGTACGACCCGCGTCTCTCGCTGGCACCGCGCGACATTGTGGCCCGTGCCATCGACAAGGAGATGAAGCAGCGCGGCGAAGACCACGTCTTCCTCGATGTTACCCACAAAGACCCCGAAGAGACCAAGCGCCACTTCCCCAACATCTACAAGCATTGCCTCTCGATAGGTATCGATATTACCAAAGATTACATACCTGTGGCACCGGCCGCCCACTACTTGTGTGGAGGTATCAAGGTCGACCTCGACGGACAGTCGAGCATACGCCGGCTCTATGCCCTGGGCGAGTGCTCCTGCACCGGTCTGCACGGAGGTAACCGTCTGGCCTCGAATTCGCTCATTGAGGCCGTCGTTTATGCCGACGCCGCTGCCCGCCATGCCCTGAGCGTGTTTGAACGTTACGATTTCAATACCGACATTCCCGAGTGGAACGCCGAAGGTACCATCACCAACGAAGAGCGTATTCTCATTACCCAGAGCATGAAGGAGGTGAATCAGATCATGGAGTCGTATGTGGGCATCGTGCGCAGCAACGTGCGCCTCACCCGGGCCTGGAACCGCCTCGACATTCTCTACGAAGAGACCGAGAGCCTCTTCAAGCGCAGCAAGGCCTCGCGCGAGATATGCGAGTTGCGCAACATGATAAACGTGGGTTATCTCATCACCCGTCAGGCCATGGAGCGCAAGGAGAGCCGCGGGTTGCACTACACCATCGATTATCCCCACGCCGCAACTACCGGTGAGAAGAAATAACGGCATTGTTGCCGTATGAGAAAGCAAGCGCCTGTTCTCCATCGCGGAGAACAGGCGCTTGTCGTTTGTCGTCTCTGTTCCGTTGCGTGTGCCGTCTGTGGTCCGGCAACGGCACGCGGTTATTGCTGGTAGGGAACAGCGAGTGTTACCACCTTTCCGTTGTATTTTTCTACCGAAGAGGTGAGGTAACGGTAGGCATTGTCCAGACTGAGACCTTTTATGGAAGAGGTGGTCTTGTTGGAATGGGTATCGTTGTTGGAACTCGTGTAAGAGATATTCACGTTGTTGAGTCCGGTGATGTTGAACGTTGTTTTGTCGGTAACAATGGCCTCTTTCTCTTTCAAGGTGGCATTGACCGATATTTGGGCTTCAAAGGGAGCTTTTACATCGTTCAGGGTTACGCTCCACGGGTAAGAGTCGACCACCACATTCTCGGTCATGGTGCCGTCGGCATTTTTATAGGAGACCGTCAGGTCATAGAACAGGAGGTTGTCAAACCCCGTGATGTTGGCGTCGAGCAAACCCAGACTCCCTACCTCGTAGGTTACAGTATAAGTTGTCTCTCCGGTTGTCGAGGTGAGGATATCGGTATTATCATTTTCGTTTTCGTCATACGACACAAGTCCCGCCAAAAGGGGAATCATCAGAAGAAAAAGATGTTTCATAGCAGTTTGTTTTTAAAAAGAAAATTTCGTGCAAATTTAAAAATTCCCCGTGAATAAACAGAGAGAAGAGTGGGGAAGAAAAATATGAAAAATTTTGTATTATCTTTGTCGTAGACCGGTAGTGCCGTGGCAGGGTCTGCAATCGAAAACCGTGTTTTGTAGCACCCGTCCTGCCCGGTATCTGTTGCCGGTGATTGAAAATAGAAAAAGAGAAAGATTCCATGAAAAAACAGATTCTTGCCGCCTGGCTTTTGGCTGTCGCCGTTGTGGGGGCACCGGCCCAGTCGACCACCGCTTGGGGCGACCAGGGTAACGGCACCTATGTGAACCCGATACTCAATGCCGACTATTCCGACCCCGATGTGATACGCGTGGGGGAGAAATACTATATGGTATGTTCCGACTTCCACTACATCGGTATGCCCGTTTTGGAATCGGACGACATGGTCAACTGGACCATCATCTCCCAGGTCTACGACCGGTTTGACTATCCCAAGTGGGACGACAACCGCCGCTTTGCCGGCGGTTCCTGGGCCCCCACCATACGTTACCACGATGGTAAGTTCTGGGTCTTCTTCTGCACCCCGCACGAGGGGCTCTTCATGACAACCGCCACCGACCCCCGCGGGCCGTGGGCGCCGCTGCACCGTGTCGTGGCCGTCGAGAAGTGGGAAGACCCGTGCCCCTTCTGGGACGAAGACGGACAGGCCTACCTCGGCCGCAGCCGCCACGGGGCAGGCCCCATCATCATACACAAGATGAGCCCCGACGGGCGTGAGCTGCTCGACGACGGCTTTACCGTCTATACCGGTCCCGTGGCCGAGGGTACGAAGATATACAAGCGCGACGGCTATTACTACATCAGCATACCCGAGGGTGGGGTAGAGGTAGGCTGGCAGACGGTGCTTCGCTCGCGCAACATCTATGGCCCTTATGAGAAAAAAGTGGTGATGGAACAGGGAAGCACCCCCATCAATGGTCCGCACCAGGGAGCACTGGTCGACACGCCCGACGGGGAGTGGTGGTTCTACCATTTCCAGTTTGTGCAGCCCATCGGCCGTGTGGTACATTTGCAGCCGGCGCACTGGAAAGACGGTTGGCCCGTCATCGGGGTCGACATCGACATGAACGGCATCGGCGAGCCGGTGCGGGGGTGGACCAAGCCGCGCGTTGCCTCGGCCGGCGGCGACATTACGTTGCCCCAGTCGAGCGACGATTTTTCGGCACCCCGTCTCGGCGTGCAGTGGCAATACAACCACAACCCGCGCCCCGAGTGTGTGTCGCTTACCGCCCGCAAGGGGTGGCTGCGCCTCACCGCTTTGCAGGGCGACAGCCTGAAAGCCTCGCACAATATGCTCTCGCAGAAGACCATGGGTTACCACTCCGAGGCGACAACCCGCCTCGACTTTTCGCGTATGGTCGATGGGCAGCGGGCCGGACTGCTCTGTGCCGGCAACCTTTTCAACGGTATCGGCGTGATGTGTAAGCAGGGCAGGAAAATTCTCTACCTGGAAAAAGACGGACGTGTAGAGGAGATTACCGCCGTAGGCGGAAAAACAGTCTACCTGCGTGCCGTTGTCGACTATCCGGCCAACAGCCACCGCCTCTATTACAGCACCGATGGCAAACGCTATGTCGAGGCCGGAGAACCTTACGCCCTTAAATTCGGCAGCTGGAAAGGAACCCGTGTGGGGCTCTATACCTACAATGTAGGGGGCGACGGCGGCGTGGCCGACTTCGACTTCTTTACCTACACCACCGATGGTCCCGGAGCCAAATAGTTGTAATGTAACATTGATAATGCTTACAAAATAATGTTAGATAGGCAGATAGAAAGAAAGTTAGATAGTATTATAGAAAAATTGAATCGTGTTCAAGGTTTAATATATTTTATAATTGAAGATACTTTATGTTTAATATCGGATATCGTTGAAAAAGTTCAAAAAGAGAAAGATAAGATACCT
>CAJLYN010000161.1 GCA_905210875.1 uncultured Bacteroides sp.
CGGCTTGCGGGTAAGCTGGGCGATGGCTTCAATCACGGGGAAGCCGAAAGAGATGTTCGGCACGAATACCCCGTCCATAATATCGAGGTGTAGCCAGTCGGCCTTGCTGCGATTGATCATGTCGATGTCGGCTTGCAGGTTGGCAAAGTTGGCCGACAGGAGAGAGGGGGCGATAAGCGGTTTCATGACAAGTGCATCTTTGTAGTTACACAAAGATACACCATAGAGTCGGATTTACGAAAAAGATTGTGCGAAAAAAATCAGTTCAGGGCATAGTGAGCCATCGAGCCGGCTGGTGGCGGAGTGGGTGAGTAGGTACGTGCCGCCATTCTCAGAAGCATGAGTGTGGCGTTGCTCGGGCCACGAGGTGTTGTCTTCTTGTCGCATCCGGTCGAAGAGGGAGTAGTTGTTTTTTTCATAGGCGGTACGTTTTTGCGTTACTATTATCAAAACGTATACGCCTGCCGGTTTAGTATGTTTCTATCCTCTTTTTTAGAAAGAAAGTTGTATTTGATGGTCTTCGGCCATTTTTCTTATGTTGAGCAGTGCATAGCGCATGCGTCCGAGGGCCGTGTTGATACTTACCTGTGTGGCGTCGGCTATCTCCTTGAAGCTCATGTTTTTGTAGTATCGCATGATAAGCACTTCGCGTTGGTTCTCGGGCAGAGCAGCTACCAGTCGGCGTATGTCGGCGTGTATCTGGCGGGTGATGATGGAGTCTTCTATGGTACCTTCGCTCAGCTCCTTGCGGTTGAAGATGTCTTTTTCTTCGTTTTCACCGTTCGATACGAGATTCTCGTTCCGTTCCTGTCGGTAGTGGTCGATAATGAGGTTGTGGGCGATGCGGGTTACCCACGACGAAAATTTGCCCGCCTCTACATAGCGGCCCTGCTTGATGGTCGTTATTACCTTGACAAAGGTCTCCTGGAAGATATCTTCGGTGAGATCATTGTCTTTGACGGTGTAGAATATGTAAGAGTAGATACGATTTTTGTATCGTGTCAGCAAAATGTCGAATGCCTGGTTGTTACCCTCTGAATACAATACTACCAACTCTTCGTCGGATAGTTTTGATAAATACTTCATTATGGCTAAAAATTGGTTTCAGAGTAGTATTTTTTCGATAGGCAATCAGTGTTTAGTTACGATACATTTTTTATTTTTACCCTGCAAACATAGAGAATCGTTTTCAGAAAAACAAACTTTTGTGTCGTTTTTTTGTTTTTAAAACATTTGGAGTGGCTGAGGAAGAAAAGAGCCTAATTTTGAGCGGGTTTCTCCATTTGGATAAAAATAGAAAGATGATGTCGTCGATGTCGAGAAAATAATCGTTATCTTTGCTTATCTTAAAATTCAAACTGAAAAAATAACGCTTATATGAAACCTACACTTTTTGTTTTGGCCGCCGGTATGGGCAGCCGTTACGGTGGGCTTAAACAGCTCGACGGACTGGGTCCTAATGGCGAAACCATCATGGACTATTCGATTTACGACGCCATTCGGGGTGGATTTGGCAAGGTCGTTTTTGTCATACGTCATCTCTTCGAAGAAGATTTTCGGGAAAAAATCATCAAGAAATATGCTCACGTCATACCCGTTGAGTTGGTCTTTCAGGAACTTGACTATCTTCCGGCCGGCTTTACCGTGCCCGAGGGCCGCGTAAAACCTTGGGGTACCAATCACGCCGTACTCATGGGTAAAGATGTTATCAAGGAACCCTTTGCCGTAATAAATGCCGACGACTTCTACGGTCGCGACAGTTTTGCCGTCATTGCCGATTATCTCAAAAACCTCGATGGCAAGCACGACGACTACTGCATGGTGGGCTATCGGGTAGGGAATACCCTCTCCGAGAGCGGTGCAGTTTCGCGCGGAATATGTGAGACCGACTCGAACGGCTACCTTACCTCGGTGGTTGAGCGCACCCAGATTGAGCGACGCGGCGGACAAGTCATGTATAAGGATGGTGAAGCTTGGGTGGCTGTCGACGAGAATACTCCTGTCTCGATGAACATGTGGGGATTCACACCCGACTATTTCCGCCATTCCGAAGAATATTTTATCAACTTCCTTCGCGAGAATGCCGGTAACATCAAGGCCGAATACTTCATTCCGCTTATGGTCAATTACCTTATTACAAATAAAATATCGACCGTCAAAGTGCTTGATACGACGGCTAAATGGTTTGGTGTCACCTATGCCGAAGACCGTCCCTCGGTAGTGGCTCAGATACGTGCGCTCATCGATGCCGGCGAATATCCCGAAAAACTTTTCTGATACTTTGATGTAGTAAAAACATAGAAGGGTCAGTCCTACTTCAGGTTAGGGTTGGCCCTCTTTTTTTAATAAAAATAAATATATATCACCTTATTTACTATAAAAATTGTATTTTTGCAAAACAGGATCTTTTTCTGAGTTTTTTATGATTAAAAAAACAGCCGTTTGTTTACTTATAGTATTTTGTGCCGTATTGGGAATTTCGGCACAAAGTATATCGGAGATAAAGGATAGTAAAGCATATCTCTGGGGAGAAGGGCGGGGAATAACTCTTACCGAGGCCGACCGCGCAGCGTTGGACGACCTGATAACTCAGATATCTGTTACCGTAGAAAGCCGATACAGCAAGGTCGACGAAAATATTGTAGTGAAGGAGGGGGTCAGTACACAGAGTTCGTTCAAGGCCGTGTTGCAGACCTATTCCAACGCCACATTGCAGAATACCGAACGTTTTGTTATCAGCAACGAGCCCGATGCACATGTGTTCCGTTTTGTGAAAAAAACCGATGTTGACCGCATTTTTGCATCGCGCCGTACCAAGGTCGAAGACATGGTATCGTTTGCTTTGCGGGCTCGAAACGACGGTAAGATTGATGAAGCCTTACGGAATCTTTATTGGGCCTACTGCCTTCTGAAAAGTCTCCCATCTTCCTCTGAAATAACCTATGACAAGCAAGGTCAGTCGTGCTTGCTGATAACCTGGATTCCCGAGCAGATCAGACAGATTTTTTCGTCAATAAAGATTACTCGCCAAGCAACACCCGACGAAGAATCGAAGAATTTTGTGTTGCTGAATATCACTTGTGATGGAAAACCGGTGAGCAGTTTCGACTACACCTATTTCGATGGCCGCAATTGGAGCAACATTTACAGTGCCAAAGATGGGCTGGGTGTGATAGAGTTGTTGCCAGGCATGGCTACCGACAATATACAAATACGATGTGAATATGAATTTGCCGGTGAGGCGCATATCGACAAGGAGATAGAGAGCGTCGTCAAGGTTATGAAAGGAACGGCGTTCAGAGATGCCTACATCTGGGTGCATCGTACGGCCGAGCCGCAGATGGCCACAGCCACTTGTACCCCTTCGGTTACCTCTGAGGTTGCCGCGACGGCTCCGGAGATTGCTAATGCGGTCGAGATTAGTTGTCTCGAAGGGGAGGCTGCGGAGTGTTATGAAGAGCGAATCGACAGTATACTTGATGCCGTACAGAGCAAGCGTTATGACATGGTGAGACCTCTCTTTACCGAGCAGGGCTGGGATATGTTTGAGCGCCTGCTTGCCTATGGTCGTGCCCGTCTGTTGGATACCCCTTCTCTGAGTTTTATTGAGGCCGATGACAAGGTTATCTGCCGGAGTGTACCGATGAGTTTCTCTTTTGCAAACAATAATCGTAAGTTTGTCGAAGACATCGTCTTCACGTTTGATGAAGAGAAAAAGGTTGAGAGTCTTGCTTTCGGCCTGGGACAGGAGGCGATGGAAGATATTCTGTACCATTCGGTATGGGCCGAGAGGTCTCGTATATTTCTCATGAGTTTTCTCGAAAACTACAAGACAGCCTATGCCCTGAAACGGCTCGATTACATTCGCGACATCTTCGACGATAATGCCGTCATCATTACCGGTGCGGTAACCCGGCGCATTACGGGCGATGTGGAGTTGAACAGCTATCGCACCAACCAGTATGTCCGATACAACCGACAGACCAAGGACCAGTATCTCCGCAATCTGGCCCGCTGTTTCGACAGCAACGAGTTTATCAACATACGCTTCGGCAACAACGATGTGGTGAAGGCTGGAGCCGGTGGAGAGCTTTATGGTATACAGATAAAGCAGGACTATTACAGTACCAATTATGGAGACCAGGGCTATCTCTTCCTGATGGTCGATCTCAACGACCCCGACAGACCTGTCATCAAGGTGCGTACCTGGCAACCCGAGAAAGACCCCAATTTCGGCCTTTACGATATAGGAATGTTTTGATAGAGAAATAAACCCCATCTATTCATTAAAAGTTGTGCCCGACACAATTCAGGGCAGTAGATTATGAGACGAATTTTTATGATGGCATTGGTTATCGCAGCTGTGGGCCTGGTATCAAGTTGCGGCAGTTCCAAGACAGCACAGTCTGAGGTATATGAAACCCCCTGCTCGGGTCCCGGATTCCGTACCGAAGCATCGCATTTCAGAGCATCGGCATCGGCCATCGCCGGTAACGAAGATGTAGCCCGCAAGCAGGCTACGGCATCGGCCCGTCAGGAGTTGGCAACGATTATCAACACGACCATCAAGGCAGTGGCCGACAATTATGCCAAAAATTATGTCAAAGGCGAAGAAGCTGAGAGTACCCAACGTTATGAAGACCTGGGCCGCACTGTTGTAAACCAACGCCTCACCGGCTCGCACACGATATGCGAGAAATATCGCAAAAATGCCAACGGCACCTACACCTGCTATGTGTGCGTGGAGCTGGCTTCCGAAGATGTGCTGGCAGCCTTGAATAGCTCGATAAGCGATGACTCGAAACTTCGCATCGACTATGACTACGAAAAGTTCAAGAAAGTATTCGAAGAAGAGATGGCCAAAATGCAATAATCGCATAGCCCTGTAACAGGGGAGAGGTATCGTGAAGGATACCTCTCCTTTCTTCATTGTATCGATGAGAAAACACATCTTTGCCATCTGTCTTGCGTGGACCGGCTGCATTGCCGTTTTTTCGCAGAATCTTGCCGCCGAGATGCAATGGCGTGTGCAAGGTGTCGATACCTTGCCGGCTTGGGTGTTGTCGACGGCCGGCTGTAATGACGAGTTGGGCGTTTCCGAACCGGGCCTGAGCCGTGGCGAAGCCCGCAGTCAGGCCATCGCCCGGGCAGCCTTGTGCCATCTTCTGCATGGCGGTTGTGTGGCGCAGTGTGTCGAGGAGATTTTTTCTAACAGCGAGGCCGGCAGCCAGACAGTGACCACCGACATTCGGCGTATGATGAATGTGTTTGTCGATTATCCCTTCGACTATCGGATACGCGCCGAACATGTCTCGCCTTTCGGCGAATTTTTTTGCCGGGTGGCCATATATCCGAGACCCGACGGACAATGCCGCATTCGGGGCAATATGGAACTGTTCTACACCTATCGGTTTGAGAAGACCGACGATTGGGCCGGATATTATCAGACCGAGTTGCACGTCGACGGGCTTGACAGCGTGATACTTCTGCG
>CAJLYN010000162.1 GCA_905210875.1 uncultured Bacteroides sp.
GTCGCCCATATCGGCAACAACGACATACACGCCTTTGTCCAGACGTCCGAGCCACATATAATCTCCTACCACATAATCGCAGGGAACACCCGACATATTATAGGCACGCAGAGCCGATGCTCCTTTGATGGAAACAGATTGAGCCGAAATCTGCCAGTCGGCACCTTCATCGTCTGTCTCACTCTCGGCTATGGAAGATGGTTCCAACGACAGACATTGCGTTGTAATACTGTTGACCAATGTACTCAAATAATATTCCAACCAGGGGTACCCTGACTTGTGTATGTTTTGGGCATCAGCAGGATTAGTTGGATCAAGGCCATACATATCTTCCCAATTATCGGGAATACCGTCGCCGTCGCTGTCGAGTTTGTTTATTAATTCCAATTCTGTCGCAGTATATTCAACATAACCACCCACATCGTCGGGAGTATCAATCAGCCCTCCTGTACTTCCGTTTGACCCCTGGTTACCATTCACATAGCTATAACCTCCACTACGCACATCGTTGGACACTCGTTCATCAACAGCATCACGACGCAGACAACAACCTCCATAACGAAGCACCTTTTCATAGGCAATATCGGCGGTGTGCGTCGTTGTCGGATAAAACGAAAATTCTCGGGACGCTATATAATCGTCTTTTGTTGCATAGGCATTTTCAGTGACATGGAGCCCTTCCAGATTATCCTCATCGGAGGCTTTGGCATAACTTATGGTTTTCTGGCTCAGGTAAGGACTGGAATAGTCAAAACGGTTTCCGCTCAAATAAAATTCGCCATGCGTATAATAGTCGGTATTAAATGCCGTCATCGTAATGCGTCCGGCAATTTGAGATTTCTGATCCGTAGCAGGTCCGGGCTTGTAATAGTTGTTGACAAAGTTATAGCTGCCTCCACTACCGCCGTAACAACCAAGTACAGGGCCCCAGTTGTAAATTACATTATTACGAAGGTCAATCGAAGCGTCTTCGGGCGACTCGTCATTCCCGACAAGTCTCGGCGTGCGGCTGTAATGATGAGCCAACAAATTGTGATGGTACGATGCATTTTTACCACCCCACAGGCCGCCATATCCATGAGCGCCTTTCACATGGACCGATGCTGCCAGACTTTCGGTAATATAGGACCACTGCAACGTAAAATTTTCCATTCCATAGAACGAAGCTGTCTCATCGACACTCCATGAAAACGAACAATGATCTATAATAATATTTTTTTGATTTCGTGCCCAGGCCGCGTCAGACTCGGCCTTAGCGGCATCGCCCAACCGGCTGCGAATGTAACGTACGATTACATTGTCGGCTTTGATATGGAAACAATGGTCCCGAAGGCATATACCATCGCCGGGAGCTGTCTGCCCGGCAATAGTTACATCACCATTGGCTATAACAAGATCGCTTTTCAGTCGTATTGTCCCGGCTACATCAAAGACTATCGTGCGGGGGCCCGACTGATAGACCGCATAACGAAGCGACCCTTTGTTATTCTCATCATCTTCGAGTGTCGTGACATGATACACTGTTCCGCCCCGACCACCGGTAGTATAACAGCCGCCTCCTTCCGCTCCGGGGAAAGCCAATAATTTATCCTGGGCCGAGGCAACTGTTGTGGCACTCAAACATACTACAATACCGGCTACTCGCAAGTATTGTATCCATTCTTTTATATTCATACTCTTCATTGTTTAATATATTACATATTATTTTGCCATATCCATTTTTCAGCCACAGCCTCGAAAAGATGCCGTGGGTGAAGACTCGGTAGTTTCGTTTATTCAGTGTAGATAACTTTTTTGCCTCCGACGATATAAATTCCGGGCTTATCGATATGTTGAAGTCGACGACCCATAAGGTCGTATATCTCTTCATTGGCATTTTCTTCGATTTTTACCTCTTTTATAGATGAGACAACAGAATGCTCAACAACATTCGAAGCGTCTCCTTGCCCGCCCATTTCATTGGTGGCACATACCGTGTAAGCACCCTCTCCATGATGGGCCAGTTCAAACCGGGTATCGGTTGTATTTGCCACATATGCACCATCTTTGTAAATCACATAACAGAGAGCATCTGCAACAGCGTCCCAAACAAGAGTATCGCCTTGAAGTGCCACGACAGGAGCCTCTACCTGACGAGTATAGCGTGCAGGGGTCCAACCGTCTTTCCCGCCAACGACATTATAAACCGTAAATTCAGCTGCTTCTTCATCACTCAGGACAGGAGTATATTGATTGGTAGTCGAAGGAGAATTACCTCGTACACTAAGGTCAATCAAAGCCCCATCTTTATCCACCGACTGATATTCATAGAAATGCGTCGGTATCTCTGCCATTCCGGCCCAACCGATATCGGTAGGAAGAATCTCCATCACGGTATGGAGGAAATAGCAACGAGGTTCATTCTGCCAAGGACGCCCCAGCGAATAACTTTTATCGGATGTCGTCTCGGCATAGGTGCCAGGTTTTACGGTACATTCCTGGAACACATAGCCCCACTCGAAACTGGCCTCGTGACTGGGTGCCGTGATGACGGCATCGCCTTCGATAAGCAGGTCGGTACGATAGAAATAATTATCGCCTCCACCGCAGATAAAATCTACGGTACCGTGTATGGTACAATCTTCGTGATAAGCCCGCGTGCCGGTCACATAAGTATCTTGTCCGCCTATCAATTCGACGTTTTTCAATATGGCCTTGTTACCTCCACTGTAAGCGACATACACACCGCGGAAATTGCCTTTGCGAAGAGATTCGGCATTTTCTATCGTGAGATCCTGCATATAGAGTGCCTGACTCTCGTTGTTGATAGTCGACGATGTCTTTATACCATCGAGGCCGTCGTTATAGATGCGTACACCTTCCTTGCTTTGACCAATAAGCGAGATGTTGTAGCCTTTAACGGACGTCTGCACTTGTCCCATGTAATAGTCACCATTCAACAACAAGATGCGTTTGCGGGGTGACTCGGCGGTTATATTGCTTTGGGCTATTTCATTCAGCGCAGCATTCAACTCATCAACACTGGCAACAACATAATCGAAACAACTCATTGCAACGACCGGCTGCTCTTCTACACTAAAAGAAATAGTGATATTTTCTTCATAAGTATTACCAAAAATATCCGATACTGCGCCGGCCGGCAACGTCAATGTGTGGGTCGACGAATAGGGCAACTCCCAATAATATCCGGTAACAGCCGTACCATTGGAAACCGTGCGTATGGGGGTTCCATCGATTTGCATTTGAGCACCTTCATTAAGGGTCACCTCTCGGTCAAAAGTGAGCGTAACGCTACCCGATGCGTCAACAACAGCCTCATCTTCGATAGTGGCTCCGATATACTCAACAGCATTATCGTTCATCTGCGCATATTCAACTATAATACTTCCAAATGCAAACTGGGCACATTTCTTGATGCGGAACAAAATAGGGGTACCTGCCGTATGGTTTTGTATCGAGGCCGTAATGTCTTTGGGAGATGTAATCTTTCCATCATCAGATATCACCACCATAGCGCCATCGGACTTGATATAATCCCACTCCGAATCGGTATTTGCCCCGATCTCGGCATTGTAATAATTTTCACATGCATTCACAAACGTCAATTTGGTCACAATCGCATTCTCGGGGACACAAATGGCAAACTCATTGCCAGCTGCCATTTTAAAGCGAGAATCGGAATATATAGTATTCTCGCCCTTGATTTGGAAGGCAGGATTTATATCTGAAACTCGGACATACTTATATTTAGGGTCTCCGGCCAAATCGACCGTCATACCATCGCCGGGAGCAAACGTAAAGGAAAATCCTCCTTGCGTTTTGAAATGATCGACAATCTTCTCAGCCACCTCAGAATCATCAAAGTTGAACACTCGCGCCGTAGCAATCGCTTTTATCGTACAGTTGCTGGAAATCATGAACCGTCCTGTGTACCGATTCGACGAGGTGGTAGGTTCGGTACCGTCGAGCGTATAATATATGATGGCGTTTTCGGTATCGGAAGTTATTGTTACGGTATCGGACACCTGACCTTCCTCTACACATATTGCAGGTGTGGCAACGACTTCCTTATCAGCCACAGACGTCAGTTCGATGTAATTGATTACCTCTCCCCACAAATCGATTGTAAGAGCCAAGGTATCCCCAGCCTTGTAGTCAAGCAGCTTGAAAGCTACGGTCTGATTCTCATCGGAGAGATAGAGCGAATCTTCGGCCGTTATGCGGGTTGCTTCGTGCGAGGTAATGACATACGGTATTTTACATGTGCCATAGCCAGGCGTTCCTATAAATCGTATTTCATCGACACTGAAATCAACCGGTACCGAGATGTTATAATCGGTATTGAACCCCATTTTCAACCCCCATATACCGTTGGTTGATTGTATGATTGGAGCCGGTGATATAGTAACCACACCGTCGGTATAAACCCCGTCTTGCACCGAACCTACTGCACTTTCACCACCTTCTACACGAAGTATAGCGCCTTGTGCCGGCTCAGCAGGCTCAAAATTTATGATATAAGTCGCCACCAACTTATCGGCTTCATTGTCTATTAACTGTACCTCGGCTTTCATCGTGTCGCCGGTGGGCTGCACGATTTCCACATGTCCTTTTTCATCGGCCGTCGCAGCAACTTCGGGAAAAGAGGTTGTACCATAGGGCAACTCTACCGTGCAACTGTTCTCTACAAGTCGGTCGAAATAAGAGACACCTCCTACTGTCAGGCCGGTAAGTTGTGTATATTCAATAGGGTCTTCGTCTGTAACCTTTCCTTGCAACATGAAAGATACCGGCAGATGGGTCTTGACCGACCCATACCATTGATAACTGTATAACAGAAGACGATAAGTTCCTTCGGTAAGGAGAAGGCCACTTTGCGACAAATCCACATCGAGATTTTTTATAGCCTCTTTATCTTGCGGGGTTTCTCCTATCTTATATAATTCTTCACCATTAGCATTCTGCAAAACCACTTTGTAAACAATGCGACCACCACCCAATACTATCGATGAATAAAAACGGGTGGGCTCCAATATTACTCCGGCCGGTATCGTCATCGTGAAGCCAAAATAGTCAGTATCGAGATAGCCCCATTCGGCTTCATCGACACCAAAATACTTATACGCCGTCTGCCCGTCTGATGTCGAATATTCCACACCGTCTATCGTATATTTGAATACACCGGTCAGCGGTTGTATGCGGCCACTTTCAAAACTCTCCACCCATTCCAATGAGATTTTTTCATAACTCGACTCTAATGCAAAGTCGGAAAACATTCCGCTCGATGCATCTTTCTGGCGTTCAAAGCCGAATGATTCGTCGACGGCCCAAGCTGTCGTCGCTGTCGCAACCATGAGTACGACAGCCAAAAAGTTTCTTATGATGCTTTTCATATAATAATGATTTAAGGTATTCTTTTCATGGTATGGTACAACTCAGCAAAAATTTTTCTTTTCAATAATTCCGATATATTCTAGATATA
>CAJLYN010000163.1 GCA_905210875.1 uncultured Bacteroides sp.
CGAGACACGTCCCCACACCGTGGTGGAGAGGTAAGAGGTATCGTTGTTGATGGGGAGGCCGTTTTCGTAGGATTTCATGCCGTCTTTGAGAATGTCTTCCGACACCTCTCCGAAGTTGAAGTAGAGCATACCCCCCTTGTTGCTGCCGTCTTCGTTGTAGAGGAAGGGGTCCATGAGCCAGAATTGCAGGTACTCGATGTTGGAGTTGTCAAAGTCGGTGATATCCATCTTGCGCATGATGCCTGCCCACCGTTTTTCGGGGTTGAGCAGCCGGCCCTCTTCGTCGATGTTCTGGGCGTCGGTGTTGTAGGGTCCGTGCTCTTGCGGGTAGTAGGAGAGGTTGAGTACCTGCATGACCGACGACTCGCCGTAGTTAAGTTCCTTGTTGGGGAACACCTCGGTGTATTCTACCTCGCGCACGTAGTGGTTGGAGAGTTGTTCGAGGTCGTTCTTGATGTGGGCGGGCGTGGCCGACGAGTTGCGCTGCGTAAAGATGCGGTCGATGTAGTACCAGGCCAGCAGTGCCCGGTTGCGGCCGTAGTTGAGGTCGTTCGACAGCGACGACTCCATGAACATAGAAGGCGTGGCCGACAGTGTCCATGAGTAGGGCGTGCGTATGTCGATGGTCGTTTGCGAGCCCTCGAAGTCGTCGAGATAGGAGAGCGAGGAGGCATTTTTCTTCTCACCCGGAATGAGTTGGGCAAACTCGGCGGTGAGCGATAGCCGCGACGGAGCGGTGGCTGTCACGGTGGGTATCTTGTTGAGCCACGAGGTGAGCCACTGGAACTCGGTGTTGTAGGAGGTGTTGATACCCCACAGCGTGTTGTTGAGTACTTCGCTGCCGAGGTTTACCTTCTCGGTGAGGGCCTTCTCTTTCATGTGCATGAGGGTGAGCCCCAGGTTGAAGTCGGGCGTGAAGGCGTAGTTGAGGTCGAGGCCCACCAGCGTCTTGCGCTGCATGCTCAGGCTTTGGTTTTCGAACGAGACGTCGATGCTGGTGCCCGAGTCGATGTAGCTCTGGTTGAGAATCGTTACCACACCCATGTTGTAGTCGACCGTGTAGTCGACATTCTCGGTGAGGGTTACGCCGCCGGCGGTTACCCGCACCGACCCGCGTGGAATGTTGAAGGCATTGAGGTGTATCTCGGAGCTGTACGAGGCCTGGTATTCACCTTTGAGAATGAACTTGTTCTTGTCGGCAAACTGCTTGGCCACGGTGAGGGTCGAGTCGTAGAGCTCCTGGTAGGCGTAGCGTGAGGCGTCGGGGGTGCCGATGGCTGCCTGCAAGTGCGAGCCGAACGGCTCTACGACCGGGAAGATGATGCGTCCCGACGACGGCAGTACGGTGTAGCCCGACACGTAGTCGAAGATACCGTCGGAGTTGGTCTCCTGGTTGTTGTCGAGCCGGTCGAGGTTCATCACCTGCAAGAGGGTCTTCTCCTTGATGTTGCCCACCGGCAGGTAGGCGGTGTTGGTACCGGCCGAGTCGTTCTGGTAGTAGATGTTGAGACGGAAATTTTCCTGCTCTATCTGGTAGGCGCCCAGCGAGTAGACGTTTTTCATCATCAAGTCCCAAATCGGTTTCTTGTTGGTGACGGTCGAGCCTTTCAGCATCTTGACGTAGAGGCTCTGTTCGGTGTCGGTGATATCGGTCGAAAACTCTCCCACCTGGTAGGTCTGTCCGTTCTTGGTGTACTCAAAGGCCACGGCAAGCACCTCGTCGCTCGACAGCTGGCTGTTGAGAGAGACGTAACCGAGCTGGCTGTTGAGAGTATATTCCGACGACGACAGCAGGCGGGCGCTCTCTATCTTGGCATAGTCTTCGCCGCCGTAGATGCCAAAGGCTTCGAGGGGGCTCAACGCCTGTGTGGCCCGGCTGATGTAGCGGGCGTCGGGGTAGGAAGCGATGATGTCGTTGTAGAGGCTGTTGGCCGTGTTTGAGGGATATTGTGCGCCGGTGGTCGACCAGTGGTTGCTGGCCAGGTTGTCGGCCTGGGTCTCACCCAGGTCGGCAAAGGCCACGATGTTGCGGGCGTTGTCGTAGGAGCCCTGCTTGTTGGTGACCCATATCTCGATGCGGTTGATGGTGATACCCGATGTGATGTAGGGCAGCCGCAAGATGAAGTTGTCGTAGTTGTCGCGGAAGTAGTGGGCCAGGAAGAAGTGCCGGTTCTGGTCGTAGGCATCGACTCCGATTTCAAATTCGGTGGTCTGGCTGCCGCCTTCGCTGCTCACCGTCTTTGAGTCGGTCTCCTGCTGCGACACGAGTCCGGTAACGGTCAGTTTGCCAAATTGCAGGGTCGTTTTCAGACCGAAGAGCGAGGTACCGCCCCGTATGAGCGACGAGCCGGTGGTCATGCTGATGTTACCTCCCTCGATGGTCTTGATGATTTGGTCTTCATCGCCTTCGTATTTCAGGCTCATCTTCTGGGCGTCGAAGTCGAAGGTGGCGTCGGTATTGTAGGTCATGTTGAACCCTATCTTCGTACCTACCGATGCGTTGATGTTGGCCTGAATCTTTTCGTCGAAGTCGAAGTAGGTCTTCTTCCGGGCGCTCTCAGCCAGGGCGGGGTTGTCGATTTTGTTGGTAACGAGGCTGAGGGTGAGGCTCATCGACCCGCTGGTTTTGAGCCGCACGCCACCCGGGCCGAATACCTTGTCGAGGGCCTGTATGTTGAACTGCATGTCGAGGAAGTCAAACTCGGTGCCCCCCTTGGCAAAGTTTTCGGCGTTTTTGGCCCGGTAATATTCCTGCATCGATTTTTGGAGCGAGTAGTCGCTGTACTCGTCGGCGGTGAGCATGAAGGGGGTCGACACCTCCATGTCGCCCACCTTGGTGCGTATTACGTAGCAGTTGGTCTTGGCATCGTACTCGACTTCGGTGCGGACATTTTCGGGGGTCTTCAAGTCGGCCGGCGGCAGCCGGTGTAGGTCGTCGAAGGTTTCTATCGAGGTTTTGGCAACGGGGAAGCGCGACGGGGTGCGCGGTATGGTATCGCTTGCGGCGACCTGTTGTCCCGGCGGAGGGGCAGCTTGTGATGAGGCTCCGGCGGAATATAGGCATATTCCGCTTATAACCAGAATGATATATATGGCAAAAAGTCTCTTTCTCATTTAGTTCACATGAAGAATTTTGGTAAGAGTCACTGCCCTGGCTCCAGGTCCGATATGGCATGCCACACTCAACGACAGTGGATCCATCCGGATTTCAAACTCCGGAAATGCTTCATGAAGCTCATCCAGCCATTCCTGTGCCTCCTTGCGGTCTCCTGTGTAAGCTGCATCCAGATACAGATCTTTTTTTCCATCACAATCTCCGAATTCTGAAGTACGAATCTCATTAATTGTCTTGATCATCGTCTTCTTTGCACTCTTCCATCCTCTTGACTTCGCAAACGCATCCAGCTTTTCTCCTTTAAGACGGAGAACTGGCTTCAGGTTCAGAACCGTTCCAATCGCTGCAGCTGCCGGTGTAAGTCTGCCGCCTTTCTTCAGGTATTTTAAAGTATCTACTGTAATATAGATATCACTGTCCCACTGGATCGCTTCTAACAGTTCTTTAATTTCTGCCGCGCTCTTTCCAGCATCTGCAAGCTTTTTCGCCTCTTCCACCGATCTTCGCTGCGTAACAGAAATCCGGTGATTATTTACGACCTGTACTTTTCCATCATAGTCCTGGGAAAGCATGATTGCAGTCTCACATGAACTGCTAAGACCGGCTGACATCGGAATATGTACAACCTCATCATATTCCTCCAGCGCCTTGTCCCACATATCCATTACATCTCCGGGAGCCGGTTGGGAAGTCTTAATATCTGCATCTCCTGCCAGTTTTTCATAAAACTCCTCCTGCGTGAGTGTGATATCCTCGTAAAACAACTCCTCATTGATATAGAATGGCATCGGAAGTACGTAAATTCCCATTTTCTTTCCTTCTGCCTGTGTAATTCCACTGTTACTATCTGTTACAATCGCAACTTTCCCCATGCTCTCTTTACCTCTTTCTAATTTTTAAAACTATGTATCGGTGCAGGAATTCTTCCCTTTCGATTCACAAATGCACTGCAGTCAAATTCATTGACCGGCATGATCGGCGCATATCCCAAAAGACCACCAAACTCTGCCATATCTCCAACATCCTTTCCAACTACAGGTATCACACGAACCGCCGTTGTCTTCTGATTGACCATTCCGATCGCCATCTCATCCGCAATGATCCCGGAAATCGTAGTAGCTTTCGTCTTACCCGGAATAGCGATCATATCAAGTCCTACCGAGCAGACACAAGTCATCGCCTCCAGCTTTTCTATACAAAGAGATCCGGCATTGACTGCATCGATCATTCCTTTATCCTCACTGACCGGAATAAAAGCTCCGCTTAAACCTCCTACATAGGAAGACGCCATAACGCCACCTTTTTTCACCTGATCGTTCAGCATAGCAAGTGCTGCTGTTGTTCCTGGTGCGCCAACTCTCTCAAGTCCGATTTCTTCCAGAATCTCCGCTACTGAATCGCCAACAGCCGGTGTCGGTGCAAGTGACAGGTCAATGATTCCGAACGGAATACCAAGCCTTTTGGAAGCTTCTCCGGCTACAAGCTGACCAACCCTTGTCACCTTAAATGCGGTCTTCTTGATCGTATCACAAAGTTCCTGAAAGCCCTCGCCACGACATTTTTCAATCGCTCTTTTTACAACACCAGGTCCGCTGACACCGACATTGATCACAGCATCTCCTTCTGTTACACCAAGGAATGCACCTGCCATAAATGGATTATCGTCCGGCGCGTTACAGAATACTACAAGTTTTGCACATCCGAGAGAATCATTTTCTTTTGTTGCTTCAGCTGTTTTCTTTACAATTTCACCACACAGACGTACTGCATCCATGTTAATACCGGTCTTCGTTGATCCCACATTGATCGAGCTGCAGATACGGTCTGTACATGCAAGTGCCTGCGGAACCGAGCGGATCAGGTTCTCATCGCTTTTTGTCATAGACTTTGATTTCGTAGGATCCCAGATCCAGTCCATAGGTGTTCCTTGCCATATGATTCAAATCCTTTCTACAGCATTCCTTCTTCGCGAAAACTCACATAACAATTATTCCCAATGATGATGTGATCTAAAAGCTCGATCCCGATTAGAGCTCCCGCATCCTGAATGCGCCTTGTAATGAGCCGGTCTTCCCTGCTTGGTGTCGGCTCACCACTTGGATGATTATGTAAAATAATAACAAATACAGCATTCTTTTGTAATGCTTCAATAAATAATTCTCTTGGCGTAATTAAGGAAGCATTCACCGTTCCTTTTGATATATTCGTTTCGCCAATGAGTTTTGATTTGGAATTCAGCATGAGCAGTTTCATGATTTCCTGCTTTTCATGCCGGAGATCTTCCATGTAGTACCTTGCAATCGAATCCGGATTTTCAAAACTTAATAATTCCCCGGCAGA
>CAJLYN010000164.1 GCA_905210875.1 uncultured Bacteroides sp.
CTCTATCGTGACCCGTCGCAGACAAACGACTATATGCAGACTGCCGTTTTGCTGGGTGGCGCAAGCGATGGCTCGTCAACCCTTTATTGGGATACAGACTATCCCTTCCTGGGAAACAAGGGCGAATGGATACCCAAAAGTTATGATTTCAACAGTATCTATAACGAATCGACATGCATTTTGTTGGGACTCCACTGCGATGTGGTAGAGTATTACCTCGATAACATTCGCCTCTCGGGGGTTTCCTCTGTCGAGACCGACACGATTCGTTGGACAGCTTCTACGTCGGGTCAGTGGGACGTGGCCACAACAGCTAACTTCGCCGCTATCGAAGATCCCATTGACAGTATCACACCGATTGTGTTCCAAACAGGAAACCGTGTCATCTTCGATGATAACGCATATACAACGGGTGGTCCGAAGGCTCTTAACGTTCAAATCAGAGAAACTGTCGAGCCGTCGACCGTAATATTTGACAACGATATGATAGCATACCGTCTCTCACTGGTCGATGGTGCATCGGGTTACCTCACCGGTGGTGGACAGTTGATTATTGAAGGACAAAAGCAGGTAACCCTCGACGTTGACAATAAAATGGTGAAAGGTACCGTACTCAGAGAAGGAACCTTGCGCATGGGTAAACAAGGTATCGATCTGCTGGGTGGTTCATTGCTGGTCGAAGGTGGCGGTACGATAAACGCTTGCCTCGACAACTCGTCGAACAACTATATAACGCTGAATGCTCCCATCACGCTTACCAATGGTGATACCCTTAACATGTACCTGTCGCGTTATACTTATATGATGTCGCCTTTGTATGGAAATGGCGTAGTAAACATCTATGCCGGAGGCGAGCGGGTATATCTGGCCAATGAAAAAGCCAAACAGTACCCCAGTTGGGATCAATTCACCGGAACGGTGAACGTCTATAAATATACCGATGTGAATGCGTCGGCCGGATACTACGGCGTGATACTGGGCAGCGGGACTACTTTTAACCCGTCGAGCGTGGAGGAGAGCATCATTGCCGGTAATGTAAACTCAATGTTTGCCAATAAAACGTTGGTATTGCAGGAAGGTGCAGCCATTGCCGCCGAATCGGGCATACGTGGCTATCGCATAGGTGAATTGCAAACCAAGCCGGGCTCCCGCATTTACGGCTATATAAAGTCGAGCGACACCCCTGCTTCGTATTACATTGTGGGAAATTCCAATACCGATGCTCTCTTGGCCGGACAGATTGCTCCCTTTGGCGCTGACAAACCTGTTGTAGGCCTTATCAAGGAAGGTACCGGAACCTACACGCTTACTTGTGATAGTAATGTTATCACCGGTGGTATACAGGTTCTTGCCGGTAAAGTGCTTATCGACAACGATATCAAGAAGGCCGAAGCCGAAGGATTGACCGGTGCCGGATACACGGCTGGAACAGCCAATATCGTCTTTGTGGGCGGTGTCATGGGCGGTTCGGGCAACATAGCCAGTGATGTTGTTGTGTATGGTACGCTCGAACCGGGAAGCAACGGTATCGGTACGCTTACCCTTAAAAACTTTGCCAAGGAAAACGATACGGTGTCGCTCTACCTGCGTCCTACGACCGTCTTGTCGTTCGAAATCGCATCGCCGCAGCACCATGACAGTCTGGTTGTAGATGGAGATCTGATATATTATAATATTACCGAAGACTTCATGGAAAGCTCGGACCTGCCTGTTGTGGAAATCAAAACCGACGACAGCTTTGTCTATAACGAGGGTGACGAATATGTGCTCATCACGGCAAAAGGAAAAGGTTCTCTCTACGGCGATCCGTGGAACTTCAATGTGAAATTGCCCGAGACCGGTGTATGGACCGTTGAGGAGCGTACAACCGATAAGGGTATCCAACTTGTCCTCATTGCAGGTGATGCTGCCGGTGTAGAGAATGCCGTAGCCGAAAGCGAACCGCGTGTATATGCCGATAACGGCATTATCTACGTCGAAAACGCCGCTGGTGATCAAGTGACCGTTTACTCGCTTTTGGGCCAGCAGTTGCAATCTTTCATTGCTAGTGAAGGTGTAAATACCATCAACGATGTGAAGGGTATGGTCGTAGTAAAAATCGGCGAACGCACTTACAAAGTCACTAATTTTTAATTGACTTATAATACAAAAATCATGAAGAAATATCTCGTATATCTGCTTTGCCCTTTCTTTATTGCCGCGGCAAATGCTCAGGAGAGTGCTGATACGCAGGCTCTGCGCGACTATGCCGATAAATGTGGCAAGAAAATAGGTGTGGCCGTCCCTGTATGGCGCATCGATGTAAACAACGACGGTCTCGCTGAGACGCAAGCTGTCTACAACAATTTCAACATACTCGTTGCCGAGAACGAAATGAAGATAGAAAGTCTGCAACCGAATCGGGGACAGTTTGAGTTTTACCATGGTGACAACCTTGTAAACTTTGCCGAACGTCACGGCATGACGGTTCGTGGTCACACCTTGTGCTGGCACAAGCAGGTGTCGGGCTGGATTAGTAGCGATGGCGGTCAAAAGAACGACCACAATTATTCCCGCGAAGAGTTGCTCGAAATACTCAAAGATCACATCACAACGGTTGTTACTCACTATAAAGGCCGTGTGCATGAGTGGGACGTTGTGAACGAATGTCTTGCCGATGACCAAACCATTGTGAACACCCATCCTGCGGCTTATGCTTTGCGTCCCTCGGTATGGTACACCGGTATCGGTGAAGACTTTATCGATTCGGCATTTGTCTATGCCCATCGTGCCGACCCCGATGCCAAACTGTATCTCAATGACTATGGCGTGGAAATGCAGGGCTCTGCAAAAACCCAGGCTTACTACAACCTAGCACGTCGGTTGCAGAAGAGCGGTATTCCCATCGATGGCGTGGGCCTGCAATGCCACCTGACGGTGGGAGAGCTCGACTCGGCCAAATTTGACAACAACGTGAAACGGTATGCTTCTCTGGGCCTCACCTGTATCGTTACCGAGCTGGATATGTCGATACCCGACCTCGGTGCCGCTGATGCTTACGAAAAACAGGCCGCAGAATACCGCACCATTGCTAATGTGCTGATAAAGTATGATCACTGCCCGAATCTGGTTATTTGGGGCGTGAAAGACGACCAGTCCTGGCGAGGAGGCGAACCGCTCTTGTTTAATGCCGCCATGCAGGCCAAACCGGCTTTCTATGCATTGTATGATGTATATAAAGAGTATGCCGAGAATCTTCCTGCCGGTATCGAATCGACCGCTGCTGATACTGTGGGCGAATTGCCCCCCTTTGTCGATGTGTATGACCTGATGGGCCGTTCCGTGGCCAAACAGATGCCGCGTGAGCGCATCTATGACTTGCCCGCCGGCCTTTATATTATCGACCAAAAGAAGATGGCTATTACGCATTGATGCCGAGATATAGAATCTTTTTAGAGCGGGACGGTAAAGACCGTCCCGCTCTTTTTTTGTCCCATTGTAGTGGGTATCTCTTTTTCTCGACGTAGGGAGTTCCCTTTTCAACCTTGATTATTCTGTTTCTATTCTTCGTGTTATCTGTTTGTTCTTGCTCTCTGTTCACTGTAACGGCAATCTTATTTTACGTTTAACGTCGCATCTATGCCCGAGCGGTAGCGCCTCTTCTGCGTTATACCGCAGGAGATAGGCTGTTGTTGAGATTGGTTGATGAAAAATGCGGGTATAGGACTTGTGCGTAAGATGGAATGAAAAAAGGCGTCGGGGTTCTGCCCCGACGCCTTAATAATAAGGAGGTTTTCTTTTACTTCTTGATGAGGCGGAGTGTGGTAGAGCCGGTTTGGGTAGTAAGACGGCAGGTGTAGTATCCCGGTGCGTTCTCGGAGATGGGTAGGCGGAACTCGTGTTGGCCGGCAACTTGTTCCGAAGAGGCTTGGTAGACAATCTGTCCCGAGAGAGTGAATATCTCGATTTTTACCGTCGATGCCTCGGGCAGCGAGTAGCGCAGGGTGGTTTCGCCGGCAGCTCCCGACAGAATCTATGCCGTCAGGGCCGATGTGGCTGTGGTCGGTGCGATACCGGTCGAGGTAGAGATGTCTTTCTCGGTACCGGTGCGGCCGTAGAAGGTTACATCTTTGCAGGAGAATGCATATTTGGAGCTGCTCCCGAACGGGCTGGTGAGGTGGGGCATTATCTTGAAGATGAGCGATTCGCCGGGCGATACCAATACGGGGTGTTCAAACTTGTAGGTGAAAAGCTGCCAGTCTTGTGCCGGTTGAATACTGCTGAAAAGGTATTTTGCCGAGAAGAACGACTCCCGCGTGTCATAGAGTGCCGAGAAACGCATTTTGCTGGTACCCATACATTTGGCATAGAACGTCAGAGAGTCTATGGCCAAGTAGTTGGCGTCTTGCGGAGTGATGACATATTTCAGGCAGACGGTATCGTTGATGTTTGAGTTGTCTATCCAGTATTCCGAAGCATATCGCAGATAGCCGCCGTTCATCTGTTTCAGCAGGCCGCTGATGGTCAGTTCGGTATCGAGCAGGTTAGATGTCGAGGTGGCTAGGGGGCCTTCGTTGGTCATGTCCCATACGGTAACGGCCGGAGTGCCTCCTACGAGTACACGGTTATCTTCCACAGGGTCGGTGCTTTCGCCCGGCTGATAATAGTCTTCGTCGGTGTAGGTGGGTTGCACATAGGTGGGGAAGAACTCCGTGTTGGCTGATTCGGCATCGGCCAGTCCGTCGCGCATGATATCCTCGACGAGGCTATTGATATACACTTCGATGGCGGTGTAGCCGTTTGCACTGGGGAATGGCAGAGCGGAGTCGTCAACGTTGTAGGGGTCGAGACCGTTGGCTGTTTCCCATGCATCGGGAATACCGTCGCCATCGCTGTCGCGCAGGCGGGGTGTCGTTTTATATTCGATGAATCCCTCCACGTCGTCCTGGCTATCGATGATTCCCCGGGTGCTGCCATTGGAACCTTCAAAGGTATATACGCCGGCTTCGGTTTCGCTCACGATGCGCTGGTCGATAATGTCGCGCACATAAGAGGCTCCTGCGTAGGCGAGAACTTTTTCGTAGGCCATTTCGGCGTTGTGTTGAGATATGTCGACAGTGGGGAATGGGTCGGGCGACTTGACGGTCAGCAGTCCGTTGGGAGGAGTGCCGTTGAGGTGAATGCCGTTCCAGTTGTTGGTATTGACACTTTCGATGTTTTTCATCGAAGTTGCATTGCTCTGAATGTCGGGACAGGTGTTGTCAAACACGTTGCCGGCTACATAGAATTTACCCCATACACCAGCCTCGTTGCTGTTGCTGCCATCGTCGGCATTTGGTGCGAATATACGGTGTACGAGCGATGTCTTCGTGGCGGTCGAGGGGCCGGGT
>CAJLYN010000165.1 GCA_905210875.1 uncultured Bacteroides sp.
GTCAATCAGGCCCGCCCCGAAAAAAAAGGCATCGAAGAAGGAGCACACATTGCAGCGTCAGCCACCCTTTCCGACTCTATCTATGTAGGAGCTTTCGCCTACATCGGAGAAAACGCCGTATTGGAAGAGGGGTGTAAAATTTACCCACAGGTATACATTGGCGACAATGTAAAAATAGGCAAGGGTACCGTAATATACCCTGGCGTGAAAATCTATCATGACTGTGTCATTGGCAACCATTGTATTGTACATGCCGGAGCAGTCATCGGAGCCGACGGTTTCGGTTTTGCCCCACACGATGGGTCTTACGTAA
This sequence comes from uncultured Bacteroides sp., assembly GCA_905210875.1. GTDB lineage: Bacteria > Bacteroidota > Bacteroidia > Bacteroidales > UBA11471 > Caccoplasma. The sequence goes on from CAJLYN010000165.1 coordinate 314, forward strand.
AAATTGCCCAAATAGGAAATGTCGTATTGGAAGACAACGTAGAGATAGGTGCCAATACAACCATCGACCGTGCCACCATGGGCTCGACGGTCATACACAAAGGGGTCAAACTCGACAACCTCATACAAGTGGCCCATAACGTCGAAATAGGCGAAAACACCGTCATGGCAGCCCAATGCGGCATAGCAGGTTCGACCAAAGTAGGCAGTCACTGCATGATGGGAGGACAAGTAGGTATAGCCGGCCACATCACGGTTGGCGACCATGTAAATGGGGGAGCACAAACGGGTATCCCCAACCACATAGACTCCAACAGCACCCTGCTGGGAACTCCCGCCATACCCGCTCGAGAATTTGCCCGAGTTGCGGTTCTTATGCGGAAACTTCCCGAAATGAACCAGACCATCAGACAATTACAAAAAGAAATAGATATTTTAAAACAATCAAAGGGCGAATAAAACTCCGGCCCTGCCCCCAAACGATAAGGAGATATGGAGATGAAACAACAAACACTCAAAAGCAGCTTTACCTTACGCGGAAAAGGCTTGCATACGGGACTAGACATCGAAATAACATTCCTGCCCGCTCCCGAAAATCACGGATACAAAATACAACGTACCGACCTCGAAGGTCAGCCCGTCATCGATGCCGTCGCCGACCATGTAACCAACACCCAACGCGGAACCGTATTGAGTAAAAACAACGTTACGGTAGGTACGATAGAACACGCCATGGCCGCCTTGTACGCTTCGGAAATCGACAACTGCCTCATACAAGTCAATGCGCCCGAATTTCCCATTCTCGACGGAAGCGCAAAGATTTATATCGAAAACATCTCACGCGTGGGCATCGAAGAACAATCGGCCGAGAAAGATTACTATATCATTCGCAACAAAATAGAAATCACCGACGAAGAGAGTGGTTCTTCCATCATCGCTCTTCCCGACGACCATTTCAGCGTAAGCACGATGGTTCTCTTCAACTCCCCCATACTCAACTACCAGTATGCCTGCCTCGAAGACATGAAAAATTTTGCCGAAGAGATAGCTTCGGCCCGTACATTTGTCTTCGTCAGAGAGATTGAACCGCTGCTGAAAAACAATCTTATCAAAGGCGGCGACCTCGACAACGCCATTGTCATCTACGACCAGAAGATAGAGCAATCAGAGTTTAACCGTATTGCCGACCTCGTAGGAGCACCCCATAAAGATGCCAACCAACTGGGATTCATCAACAACCGACCTTTGGCTTTCAATAATGAACCGGCTCGCCACAAACTTCTCGACATTCTCGGCGATTTCGCCCTTATAGGTAAACCCATCAAGGGCCGTATCATCGCCACCCGCCCCGGACATAAAATCAACAACCTCTTTGCCCGCGCCATTCGCAAGGAAGTAAAACGCCAAGAGGTACAGGTACCGTTCTATGATCCCAACAAAGAACCGGTCATGGACGTGAACCGCATCAAAGAGTTGCTCCCGCACCGCTATCCGATGCTATTGGTCGACAAGATTATTGAAATTGGGAAAAACTATATCGTTGGCGTAAAAAACTTCACCAGCAACGAACCCTTCTTCCAAGGACACTTTCCTCAGGAACCTGTTGTGCCGGGTGTGTTGCTCATCGAAGCCATGGCCCAGACAGGCGGTCTGCTCACCCTCAACAGCGTCGACGACCCCACCAGCTACTCAACATACTTCATGAAAATCGACAACGTGAAATTCCGCCAGAAAGTGGTGCCCGGCGATACCGCTATTTTCCACGTATCGTTCATGACTGAAATGCGTCGTGGCTGCGCCTACATGAAAGGCTACGTATTCGTAGGCGACAAAATCACGACCGAAGCCGAATTTATGGCACAAATCTCCAAAAATAAATAAAGACCTAACCTTCACAAACACATGCAACATCCACTATCATATGTAAATCCCGAAGCCAAAATCGGTGAAAATGTAGAAATAGGGCCCTTTGTGACCATCGACAAAAATGTCGTTATCGGCGACGGTACCCGCATCATGTCAAATGCCACCATTCTCGAAGGAGCTCGTATCGGGAAAAACTGCACCATCTTCCCCGGAGCCGTTGTCTCGGCAATTCCCCAAGACCTCAAATTCAGAGGTGAAGAAACTACGGCCGAGATAGGCGACAACACCACCCTGCGCGAATATGTTACCGTAAACCGAGGTACCGCATCAAAAGGCAAAACCATCATAGGTAACAATTGTCTGCTCATGGCCTATGTACACATAGCACACGACTGCAAACTGGGTAACAACATTATCATCTCCAACTCTTCACAAATTGCCGGTGAGGTAATCATCGACGACTATGCCATACTCAGCGGCGGCGTACTGTGTCACCAGTTTACCCACATCGGCAGCCATGTAATGATACAGGGCGGCTCACAGGTCAACAAAGACATTCCGCCTTATGCCAAGATAGGTCACACCCCCATCGCTTTCGCCGGCATCAACACCGTAGGGTTGCGTCGACGCGGTTTCACCGACGAAGCCATCGCCGTGATACAAGAGGTTTACCGCTGCATCTATATGGCTGGAATGAATACCAGCGACGCTCTTAAATACATTGACGAAAACATACCCGCTACTCCCGAACGAGATGAAATAGTGCATTTTATACGCAATTCCGAGCGAGGCATTGTACGCGGACTTAAATAACACAATCGTTTATAGTATAACAAACAATATGGTTTACAAATTTTTGATTCTCTCCGACGAAGTCGACCACTTTGCACGTGAGATAGAAATTGACTCCGAAGCGACGTTTCTCGAACTGAACGACGCCATACTCGAATCGGTAGGTTACACCAAAGACCAACTGACCTCTTTTTTCATCTGTGAGAACAACTGGGAGAAAAAAACCGAAGTTACTCTCATGGATATGGAGACAGACTTTGATGAAGATTCGTGGGTCATGGGCGAAACCCGACTGAGTGAACTTCTTGAAGAGGAAAAACAGCGTATGCTCTTCGTCTTCGACAACATGACCGAACGGGCTTTCTTTATAGAACTGCGCGAAATCATCACCGGTAAGAATCTCAAGAAAGCCGTATGTACCAAATCCGTAGGTAACCCTCCGGCCCAAACCATAGACTTCGAAGAGATGGAGAAAAACGTGAAGAGCAACGACCTCGGTATCGACGAAGATTTCTACGGCGATGACGACTACGATCCCTCGGAACTCGACGCCGAAGGCTTTGACGACCTCGACATGAGTGATGACGATCTCCGCTATTGACTTGACCAGCCGCACAAAGTCTCCCTCCGGACATAAAGAAGAGGAAGCCCCGTAACGGAGCTTCCTCTTCTTTTATTAATTACGGAACCGACTTATTTCCCGGCTTTGAGGGCCTCCATAATGAGGGCTTCGAGCTCGTCGGCCAGTTCGGGATTGTCTTGTATGCACTTTTTGGCGGCATCACGACCTTGTCCCAACTTCGTATCGTTGTAGCTGAACCACGATCCGCTCTTCTTGATGATACCCTTGTCGACACCCAAATCGATGATTTCACCCGAACGGGAAATGCCTTCACCGAACATGATGTCGAACTCGGCACGGCGGAAGGGCGGTGCCACCTTGTTCTTCACCACCTTCACACGGGTCTGGTTACCGATAACCTCCTCGCCGTCTTTTATCTGGCTGATGCGGCGAATATCGAGCCGCACCGAAGCATAGAACTTCAAGGCGTTACCACCGGTTGTGGTCTCGGGGTTACCAAACATCACGCCCAACTTGTCACGCAGCTGGTTGATAAAGATGCAGGTGGTATTGGTCTTGCTGATAGTGGCCGTGAGTTTGCGCAGGGCCTGCGACATGAGTCGAGCCTGCAAACCCATCTTCGAATCGCCCATGTCGCCTTCGAGCTCGGCTTTGGGGGTAAGAGCGGCCACAGAGTCGATGACGACAATGTCGACGGCCGACGAGCGTATCAACTGCTCGGCTATTTCGAGCGCCTGCTCTCCGCTGTCGGGCTGCGAAATCCAGAGGTTTTCCACATCGACACCAAGCTTCTCGGCATAGAAACGATCGAAGGCGTGTTCGGCATCGATAATAGCGGCAATACCGCCGGCCTTCTGCGCTTCGGCTATGGCATGTATGGCCAGCGTTGTCTTACCCGACGACTCGGGACCATAAATCTCGATGATACGTCCGCGGGGATAACCTCCCACTCCGAGGGCGGCATTGAGAGCTATGGAGCCGGTGGGTATGACGGCAATCTCTTCGATGCGGTCGTCGCCCAGTTTCATGATGGCCCCCTTGCCGTAGTTCTTCTCTATCTTGTCCATGGCGGCACGCAGAGCGTTGAGCTTCTCGGCCGGGACAGGGGTTTTGGCTGTTGCCTTTTTTTCTTCTTCTTCCATGTATGCGATTATTTATTGTTCAATATCTGGTCGGCATGGTTCTTGGTATCGACCTTGTCGATAATGCGTTCTACCACACCGTTTTCGTCGATGATGAAGGTGGTGCGGGTCGTACCCATATAGGTGCGTCCGTAGAGTTTCTTCTCGGCCCATACACCGAAAGTCTGGTTGAGCGAGGTATCGGTGTCGGCAATGAGGTCAAAAGGCAACGACTGTTTCTCGATAAACTTGCGGTGCGATGCCTCGCTGTCTTTGCTCACACCCACTACCTCGTAGCCGGCAGCCCGCAGGGCTTCGTAACCGTCGCGCAGATTGCAGGCCTCGGCCGTGCAGCCCGAGGTATTGTCTTTGGGATAAAAATAAAGAACCACTTTGCGACCCTGATAGTCACTGCGGCGTATCTCTTTACCATCTTGATTCACACCCCATACGTCGGGGGTAAGGTCTCCTACTTTCATAATGTCTTATCTGGGAATGACTTAATTTTACAGATTCAGGAAATATTTCACCATAGGTCTTACGCTAAAACAGACCTATGATTCTTGACAAAGATACAAATTCCAAATGATATGGAAGTATCATCTTATAAAAACATCACACCTATTTTTCATATAAATAGCAACCGACACTTTACACTCAACTTTTTATAATTCTATTATTTTATAGATTTTTAT
>CAJLYN010000166.1 GCA_905210875.1 uncultured Bacteroides sp.
CGCTCATCCATCTCGTACCGTTTCCCCTTCCGGATCTGATACGTTTCGTGGCCTTGGTCTCTTCCTTAATACGGGCTTCGGTTTCGGGCGTTCCGTCCCAATGGGCAAGAATGAAACCACCCTCTTCGATTTTTTCCTTGAACTCGTCGTAAGAATTTACCTCGATAATGTGTTTTGTACGGAAATCGTAGGCTTTTTTATAAATATTGCTTTGTATCTCTTCGAGCAAATCTTTTACATATTGTTCTATGTTGTTGCAAGTACGAGTCTCTTTCTCCAACGTATCCCGACGCATCACCTCGACCGTATTGTTTTCGAGATCGCGACCACCGATGACCAAACGCACAGGAACACCCTTCAACTCGTAATCGGCAAATTTAAAGCCGGGACGTTTATTATCGGCATTGTCATATTTAACCGAAATGCCCAGTGCCTGCAAGGCTTTGACGATACCAGATACTTTTTCATCGATTTGCGCAAGTTGTTCGAGACTCTTGTAGATGGGCACAATGACCACCTGTATAGGCGCCAAATGAGGAGGCAACACCAGACCGTTGTCGTCGGAGTGCGACATGATGAGGGCACCCATCAATCGGGTCGATACACCCCACGAGGTGGCCCACACATATTCGAGCTGGTTGTCCTTATTGACAAACTGCACATCAAATGCCTTGGCAAAGTTCTGTCCCAAGAAATGTGAAGTACCCGACTGCAAGGCTTTTCCGTCCTGCATGAGAGCCTCGATGGTATAGGTTTCCAATGCTCCGGCAAACCGCTCGCTGGCCGACTTCACACCTTTGATAACCGGCATGGCCATATACTTCTCGGCAAAATCGGCATATACGTTAAGCATCTTTACTGCCTCGGCCTCGGCCTCTTCGCGGGTGGCATGAGCCGTGTGTCCCTCTTGCCAGAGGAACTCGGCCGTACGCAGGAAAAGTCGTGTGCGCATCTCCCAACGCACCACATTGGCCCATTGGTTACAAAGGATAGGCAGGGCGCGATAAGACTGTATCCAGTTTTTATAAGTGCTCCAAATAATAGTCTCGGATGTGGGACGAATGATAAGCTCTTCTTCAAGACGGGCTGCCGGGTCGACAACCCCGCCCGAACCGTCGGATGCATTTTTCAACCGATAGTGAGTCACTACGGCACACTCTTTGGCAAAGCCCTCAACGTGTTCGGCCTCACGGCTCAGATAAGACTTCGGTATGAGCAAGGGGAAATAGGCGTTTACATGCCCTGTTGCCTTGAACATATCATCGAGCTGTCGCTGCATTTTTTCCCATATGGCATATCCATAAGGTTTTATCACCATACAACCGCGCACAGCCGATTGCTCGGCCAAGTCGGCTTTAACGACCAAATCGTTATACCACTGTGAGTAATTCTCACTGCGTTTGGTCAACTCTTTTAATTCTTTTGCCATTATTATGTTTATTATTATTTTTCTTGCACAAAGATAGGCATAAATGCCGAATATGTGAAGTGCTTAGCGGGAATTGAAACGATTTTATCTCACCATTCCTTCTTGTTGCGTCACCGCCGTGAGGCCAATCTCTCAGCCCACGAGGTAGTAGGAATGAACCATATCTCGACACGGCGGTTCTTTTCCCTCCCTTGGTAGGTATTGTTTCTCGCTATCGGCTCAGCATCTCCCATACCAAAGGGTACTATGACAGTCGTTGTCTTGATATTCTGTTTCAACGCTTCGGCCACTGCCTCGGCTCTTTGTTGGGAAAACCGGGCAATATTGGTCGAAGTCCCGGTATTGGCCGTATGCACCGAAACAACGATATGGAAATTATCAGCATCAGGAAAAAGTTTTATTCCTCTTTTCAGCCATTCCATACCTCCATCAGAAAGTACCGTATCATTGGAACAGAATACCTCCGATGCCGGGAATATCACACAAGCCACAACACTATCGCGCATGGCAACCACACAACCCGGGAAAAGTTCTTGCAGTTGCAACAGTCTTTTTTGCATGTTCTTCCGCACAAGCGGCTTGGTTTTTGACGATAGCGTCAACTCTGCCATATAGGCTCCACGACTGCTGACACTTGGGATTGTCGGCTCCGCCACTTTCTCTTTTGAGGCCGCCAAAAGTGCGGGAGAAAAAATACAGCACCCCGACACGAAGAGGCACAATGCGAATAAGCGTTTCATAACAAGTTTAATCCTCAAAAATACCCAAAGAGTCGCAATAGTCCAATTCGCCCTCAACTACCGTGGTTATGTCGTCATCGCTCAACGAATAGATTTTTTCTTTGCGGGTTTTGGAGATGACATACTCGATTAACTCGTCATCGGCAATTTCTACAGCCTCTTCTTTATCCTCGTCGAGAAGGCCACGCGACTCGTAATATTCATACATCAGGTCAATAATGTAATTTATCTGGTCATCGTCGAGAGCCAACGAAGGATTATGTTTACGAATGAACTTTACGGCTTCGTCTTCGTCATAAGTCAATAAATCGTTTTTTTCAGTTGCCATATTTTTTGTTTTTATGCGGTGTAAAGATACGCACGAAAGCTTGTTCGGTCAATATGTCTGTCAAATATTTTTCGGTTTCCCGGCTTTCTGTCCCGCCAATTCGGCATCGAGTTGAGCTCTCGACTTACTCTGGGTCACAAAATATACGCCGGAGAATATCAGTAATACTGCCACACCTATCGAGAGAGAGAAAGCACTCAGTCCTACCGCAACCGAAACAATGGTAGCAACAACTGGCTGAGCATAGTTGTACATACTGATGATAGTCGGGCGCAACAGGTGCTGACCGGTAGTCATAAAAAGATATGACAGGAATGTTGCCCCAAAGACCACAAACGCGAGACGCCAATAAATGGAAAAAGGCAAAGCAAGATAATCGACCGCCAGCACCTCTTCATAGGAGAACGGGAGGAAACATATCGAAGCATAGAGGAACAACCACTTGCTCACCGTTACAGGAGAGTAACGGGATATGAGATTCTTGAAAAGAGTGAGATAGATACAGAAACTAACTTGCGCCAAGAGACACAGTATATCACCCAAAGCGTTGTCGGAGCCTGAACCGCCGTGCGACGAAGCATTACCAAGAATAAGAATCAAGGCTCCGGAGACGCCCAATACGGTACCGATGACCTTTTTCCAGGTAATGGGTTCACGCAAAAACAAAGCCGAAAGTATCATCGTAATGATTGGTGGCATGGAGGTTATGATAGATGCATCGACAGGCGACGTAAGCGACAGGCCGAAGATAAACATTCCTTGATTGAAAACGATGCCAAACAGTGATGCAAACAGAAGCAGGAATTTATCTCTGTTGGTTATGTGTTCACGTGGAAGAAATATTGAAAGAGCCCAAAATGCCAAGCAAGCGCCCAGCATACGATAAGCGGTAACGGCCGTGGCCGACACTGCGGCAAGAGCCTCTTTTCCAATAGGGGCATTCAGCCCCCAAATAATATTGGCGGCCAGCAAAGCGACATGGCCTTTCCACGAAAAATCACTTGTTTTCATTCGGAATCAATACTTATTAAAAACCGCTGCAAAGATAGTGAGAAAGTATTTTCAAAGCCTCTTTCTTACCTAAATTCTATTGCCCTGATAATGTGAATTAAATAAAAAAATAGCGGGCAGTGTTTGCTGCCCGCTATTATAATTGGCTGATTAGTTGCGGAATATCAAGCCCGACGCATCAGCATCGATAACAATAGGTTTGGTCTTATCGACTTTCTGTGCCAACAAGTCTTTGGACAACTGGTTGAGCACATAACGATGTATGACACGTTTTACAGGTCTTGCACCGAATTCGGGATCGTAACCTTGTCGAGCGATAAAATCAAGAGCGGCCGATGTAACTTCGAGTTTTACATCATTAGAAGCCAAGAGTTTCTCGACATTGTGCAACTGCATCGAAACAATTTCGCGGATTTGCGCTTCGTTCAACGGGGTGAACATAATCGTTTCATCGATACGGTTGAGGAATTCAGGACGGATAGTCTGTTTCAACATTTCCAAAACCTGACTTTTCGTCTTCTCGGTAATTTCCTCTCGGTTATTGTCGTTGAGATGTTCAAAATTTTCACGTATCAATTGCGATCCCATATTGGATGTCATTATGATAATCGTGTTTTTGAAGTTTACCAACCGACCTTTGTTATCGGTCAGACGACCATCATCAAGCACCTGTAACAAGATGTTGAAGATATCGGGGTGCGCTTTTTCTATCTCATCGAACAATACGACCGAATAGGGTTTACGTCGAATGGCTTCGGTAAGTTGTCCGCCCTCTTCATAACCGACATATCCGGGAGGCGAACCGATAAGACGGGTAACACTGAACTTGTCTTGATATTCACTCATATCAATACGTGTCATCATGTTCTCATCGTCAAAGAGGTATTCGGCCAACGCTTTGGCCAACTCGGTCTTACCTACACCGGTTGTTCCCAAGAAGATGAACGAACCAATGGGTCGACGCGGGTCACTCAATCCGGCACGACTACGACGCACCGCGTCGGCTACAGCCTGTATGGCTTCGTCTTGCCCTACCACACGTTTGTGCAACTCCTCTTCAAGATGCAACAACTTATCTTTCTCGCTTTGCAACATCTTCTTTACGGGAATGCCCGTCCAGCGAGATACTACATCAGCGATATCATCGGCATCGACCTCTTCCTTAATCATGGCCTCGCCGCCTTGCTGAGCTTTGAGTTGAGCCTGAATCTCTTTTATCTCATCTTCCTTGGCCTTGATTTTACCGTAACGTATCTCGGCAACTTTCTCGTAATTGCCTTCACGCTCGGCACGGTCGGCCTCAAAACGGAGATTTTCAATTTCGATTTTATTCTGCTGTATCTTGTTATGCAGGTTTCGTTCGGCCTCCCATTTAGCTTTGTAACGGGTCTCCTCCTCTTTCAAGTCGGCAATCTCCTTGGAAAGTGAAGAGAGTTTTACCTCATCGTTTTCACGTTTGATGGCTTCCCGCTCGATTTCAAGTTGCTTGATACGACGCGATATCTCATCCAACTCCTGAGGCACTGAGTCGATTTCAAGACGTAACTTGGCAGCGGCTTCATCCATCAGGTCAATAGCCTTATCAGGCAGGAAACGGTCGGTAATGTAACGTTCCGACAACTTCACGGCGGCGATGATGGCATCGTCTTTAATACGTACCTTGTGGTGGTTTTCATACCGCTCTTTCAATCCACGCAGGATAGAAATAGTACTCAACTCATCAGGTTCATCGACCATGACAATCTGGAAACGACGTTCCAACGCCTTATCTTTCTCAAAGTACTTTTGGTACTCATCAAGAGTGGTGGCA
>CAJLYN010000167.1 GCA_905210875.1 uncultured Bacteroides sp.
ATTGCTGTTGACTGATTGCACTAGTCGAATCTTGTTGTGCGTACAGCGCAATCGTGGAAACATAGGTGAGCAGCAAGAAACAGAAGAAGAATTTTTTGAATGTCCGTCGCTCGGATTTCATTTTGTTTAGGTTCTCTGAAATTTTTTGCAAAGTAAATATAAAATATGATATGTAGTACGCTTTTTTTTGCTATTTGCAAAAAATACCTACAAATGGGTAGCCATTCTTTTTTCTTTGGTATGTAATTTGTGTATATTTATGTATTCTTTTTGCATATTATATGCAAAAAGAATATTTGCTTTCGGAATTGTTCCTTGTCAGAAGGCAAAAACGATTCGGTGGTATGGAGTAGGAGCCGTATATGGAGAAGGCCGTTCGTGGAAATATAAGAATTTGTGGAAATACAAAAAAGGAGTCATTGTGTGAATGACTCCTTTTTTGCGTTGTCTTACTAGGATTCGAACCTAGACAAACAGAACCAAAACCTGTTGTGCTACCATTACACCATAAGACAATCCTTGTACTTATGAGAATACTCTCAAAAGCGCGACAAAGATAGCGCAAGATTTTTTATCTGCAAGAAAATTTCGTATTTATTTTGCAATAATTAAGAAATAGTTTTTCTTGCCTTTTTGTACCAAGAGGTATTTCCCGTTGAGCAGGTGGTCGGTTGTAAGGAGGGCGTCAAACCCGGTGAGTTTCTCCTTGTTGATGGAGACACCGCCTCCTTGGGTGATTTTTCTCATTTCTCCTTTCGAGGGGAAGACAGCCGCCTTCTCGGTGAGCAGGTCGACGGCACGTATGCCGGCAGCCAGTTCGTCGCGGGAGATTTCAAACTGGGGTACCCCTTCGAAGACAGCCAACAGGGTATCTTCGTCGAGCCGGTGCAGTTGCTCCGAGGTGGAGTTTCCGAAGAGTATGCCCGATGCTTCTACGGCAGCTTCATAGTCGGCTTCGGAGTGTACCATGACAGTAACTTCGCGGGCCAGTCGTTTTTGCAGGGGGCGCAGATGTGGAGCCGCTTGTTGCTCGGCAATGAGAGCTTCTATCTCTTCACGGGTGAGCGAGGTGAATATTTTGATGTAGCGGGCGGCGTCTTCGTCGCTCACGTTAAGCCAGAACTGGTAGAACTTGTAGGGCGAGGTGTAGCGGGCGTCGAGCCATACGTTGCCCGATTCGGTCTTACCGAATTTCGTGCCGTCGGCCTTGGTAATGAGGGGACAGGTGAGGGCAAAAACTTCACCGCCGTTGGAACGGCGTATCAGTTCGGCTCCTGTGGTGATGTTACCCCACTGGTCCGACCCTCCGAGTTGCAGTTTGCAGTTCTTGGTCTCGTAGAGGTGCAGGAAGTCGTATCCTTGCAGCAGTTGGTAGGTAAACTCGGTGAACGACAGTCCGTCGCGGGCCTCGCCGTTGAGCCGTTTCTGTACCGATTCTTTGGCCATCATGTAATTGACGGTGATGTGCTTGCCTACGGTGCGGGCAAAGTCGAGGAACGAGAAATCCTTCATCCAGTCGTAGTTGTTTACCAGTTCGGCCCGGTTGGGAGCATCCGATTCAAAATCGAGAAAGTGGCTCAACTGCTTTTTGATGCACTCCTGGTTATGGCGCAGGGTCTCTTCGTCGAGTAGATTGCGTTCCTGCGATTTGCCCGAGGGGTCGCCTATCATGCCGGTGGCTCCGCCAACGAGGGCGATGGGTTTATGTCCGCAGCGTTGGAAGTGTCGCAGCATCATTACACCACAGAGGTGACCGATGTGCAACGAGTCGGCCGTGGGGTCGATTCCCAGGTATGCCGTAACCATCTCCTTCTCGAGGAGTTCTTTTGTGCCCGGCATCATGGTGTGTATCATGCCGCGCCATTCCAATTCTTCTATGAAATTCATCGAAGTCGTGTTTTTATTTTGAGTGTTAAAAATATCTTTTTTCAATTCCGTCTGAGGCAGGGGCATCTCCTGGTGGTTGCCGTGGGTGGTCTGCCTTGGACGAAGTAGCGGCAAAGATAATGATTTTGTGGCGAAAACCTTCCCGACGAGAAGTTTTTTACCCTTCTTCTCCTTTGGGTTGAAGCATTTCCCGGGCGTTTTCGGCTGTTTGTGCCACCACGGTGTAGCGGGGTTTCTTCCACAGACGGGCTGCCTGCTGGTAGAGCGTGTCGACGGGTGTGTCGGCCTCGTCGCTTTCAAAGAAGAGGGTGCCCGGTGCGGCCTCTTTCAGGGTGTCGGAGTTGTATCGGGGGCCGATGCACAGGAGCAATCCTTCCCGACGCAGCTGCTCGGCCTGCTGTGGTTTCCCCCGAAAGCCGTGTATGAGCCACCATTGGGTGGGACGTCTCCGACGTTTGAGGGCGATGAGTGTGTCGAAAGCCTTCACGCAGTGTATGATAAGAGGCTTTCCGAGGTGTTCCGAGAGGTCGATGTGTCGCTCGAAAATTTCGATTTGGCGACTCAGCTCGCCTCCGCGTGTGGTGTCGAGGCCGCACTCGCCGATGGCAACAACCTGTGGCAGAGTGGCGATGCGCTCGATTTCGGCCCAGTCGGCTTCGGTTGCTGTGCTGCTCTGATAGGGGTGAATGCCGACCGAGAAGCGGCAGTCGGGACGCTCCACAACGACTGTCGGCGGATAGTGAGGATAGGGGTTGCAGATGGCGTATTCCTGCTCGCTGACGGGGCGCAGCCGATGGATGTGCATATCGTAGCGGGTGATGCTCGGCACAGGGTCATAGCCGCTTCCGCCCCAGGGGTTGCAACTGATTATGCGTCGCAGGGCCAGCCATAGCCCGAGACCCGGGCCGTGTCGGCGTATGGCTTCTATGGCGTATTGCGAACAGGTGGGAACATAGCGGCAACTGGGAGGTTTAAGAGGGGAGATGCACGCCCGGTAGAAGTAGATGGGGAGCAGCAGGAGCGTCGAGACTGCTTTTCTGATGAGCCGCAACATGGCAGGAGGCAATTAAACGTTGGAGGCTTCTTCTGTGGCCTTTGCCACCTTTGCAGCCAGTTTTTGCAGCATCTCTTTCATGTGCTTTTCGAGCACGTTGTAAGGTTGTACCTCTTTGTCGAGATAGACGACGGCCAATTCGACTCTCAGACCGAGTTGCTGCAATGAGTCGTGGAGAAGGGCCTTGTTGAGACGGTAGGCCTCTTTGATGCAACGACGCAGCCGGTTGCGTTTGACGGCGCGTTTGAATCGTTTCTTGGGTACGCTCACCAGCAGGGCGGCGCGGGGGCTCTCTTCGTTTTCGCCGGCTTTGCTCACAGCGTAGACGATGCGGTAGGGGTAGGCGATAAACGACTCGCCGGAGAGAAATAGTTTGTTTACTCTTATTTCTCCCCGCAGACGTTCGGCATGAGTGAGTCGGTTGTCGCTGTTCATAGGGGTTGCAGATGGGTAATAAAACGCACCTTGCCACACTTTCCCTCATTTGTTGCGGGCAGTTGTGGCAAGGTGTGAGGGGGCTGTTGCGGCTTATTTCTTGGAGGCCTTGCTTTGCTCTTTGAGAAAGAGGTCGAGTGCGGCGGTCATCGACGGGGCTTCGGGACGCGGAGCTTCGCAGTCGAGGCGCAGGCCTGCCTCTTTCACGGCTTTGGCTGTCGTGGGGCCGAAGGTACCTATTTTGATGTCACCCTGCTCGAAATTGGGGAAGTTTTTCAGCAGCGACTGTATGCCTGCCGGGCTGAAAAAGATGAGCATATCGTAGTCGAACGGCTCGTCGGGACCAAAGTCGTTGCTTACCGTGCGGTACATGACGGCCTTGGTGTAGTTGATTTTATGCTTGTCGAGCAGCGGGTATTCGCCGTTGTTGACATCGGAGACGGGCAGCAGGTATTTCTCGGTGTTGTGTTTGATCAGAGCGGGAATAAGGTCGTCGAGTTTACCGGTGTTGCCAAAGAATATCTTGCGCTTGCGGTAGACGGTATATTTTTGCAGATAAAGGGCAATGGCCTCTGTCGTGCAGAAATATTTCATGGTTTCGGGTATGGTGACCCGCAGACTCTCGCACAAGGTAAAAAAGTGGTCGATGGCCGTGCGTGCGGTGAAAATGACGGCGGTGTATTCGGGCAACGAGATTTTTTGTTGACGGAATTCTTTTGACGACAGACCTTCTACTTTGATAAAAGGACGGAAGACAATGTTCACCCCGTATTTTTCGGCGATGTCGAAATAGGGCGATTTTTCTGACGGCTGGGGTTGTGAAACCAGTATCTTCTTGATTTTCAAAGTAATACGATTTATTGGTTAGTAATTAATTCCTTATAAGAGCCCCCAGCATTTACCCAAAAGGAGGAGGGGTGCTATTTCAAGGGCGCAAAGGTACAAAATAAAGTAAAGTAAACATCTAAAATCTCGTAAAAAAAGTTTTACACCTTTGATTATAAAGAGTATGCGGGCCATGATGTAAATGCAGGCCGAGGCAATGAGCAGGTGTGATGCCGTCTCGGGCAGATAGGTGGAGAGGAAGGCGAATGGGTAAAGACAGATACCCAATAAGAGGTTGACGAAGATGTGAGTGTCGCACCATTCTCTGCCACGTGTGTCGGTAGAGAAGAGTGTGGTCAGCAGCACGAAGATACCTTGTTGCAAGAGAAAGTAGAGTGCGGCAGGCAGGGCAAAGAGCAGGGCGTTGGTCGCATATCCGCCGTGGAAAGGGAGGGGCAGATCGGCCACATGCAGGGCGATGGCTCCCAACGTACCTTCGATAATGAAGGTGAAGGCCAGGAAGATATTGCGCAGATGGGCGTTGATGCCGATGAGGTGCTTGGTGCGGTTGCTGTCGCGGCGGTGTTCGGAGTCGCCGTCGCTCTGCCATGAGAATATCTTTTTACGGTAGCGCACCGAGAGCAGGAAGAGAACGAGCCCGGCCAAAAGCAGCACAAAGAGTCCGTCGTCTCGCAACGGAGCGTTGGCGGGACGGAGAGGGGCCGGGAGTCCGGGGTGTATGTCGATGGTGACTGCCGGAGGTTCGGAGTTGAGGCTGTCGGCGACTGTTCCGAGGCTGTCGGGGCTCAGGAACAACGTGTCGCTTGCGGCCGGGAGATTTGCCGAGCCGGCGGCTTTGGTCTCGATGTTGGCGGTATCGGCGGTTGCCGGGATTGTGGCGGGAGAGTTTACCGATGTCCCGCTGTATGCGACGGAGTCTCTCTTCGTGGTATCGGTTGCTGTTGTTGTCGGGGTGATCTCTTTTGTTGCCGACGGGTTTTCAAGACTGGTGACTTCGGGGTTGGCGATGGCGGTATCGGTATCGGCGG
>CAJLYN010000168.1 GCA_905210875.1 uncultured Bacteroides sp.
TTGTCTGTATATATTTATATACAACTATATATCAATAAATTGTATGGATTGTATAAACTTTTGAATAAACTATTTGTACGATTGTTTATAAGAATGAATTTATGAATATAAATCTGTGTACACAATATTGAATTTTGAAAATTGAATTTTATGATGTATCTTTGTGAATTGATAATGAAATCATGAATTTATCTTTATAAACCACCCAAAATGGAGGAAATGGAGCAACGCGACAAGGATTTGAAGGAGCGTATAAAGTGGCTTATCCGATATGATAAACTCAACGATGCAACTTTTGCCCAAAAGGTGCAGACCAATCGATCGACCTTGTCTCAATGTCTGAACGGACCCAATGGGGTCAGCAAGGAACTGATCATGAAAATTCATGATGCCTATCCTTCCCTGTCGCTCGAATGGCTCATGCTGGGCGATGGCACACCGTTCAAATCGGCTTCGGGTCAACAAGGTTCGGCTTTGAACCAAATTTACCGTCCCGAGAATGAGATAAAACGTACAGAGGTAAATGCCGTTCGTGAATATGCCAGGGATTTTGCCTCGGAAATGGTCCAGGACCGGACTTTATTTTCTGAAAACAAAGAGAATACACCCGCTGAAAATCCTGTTGGAACAGCACTCGAACCTATGGTAGAAAATCGGCGTGTGGTCAAAATCATGGTATTCTACTCCGACAATACGTTCGAAACCTACTCTCTCGACAGTTAAGCCGGCACCAACCCTTTTACGATGGCTATATTGGCTCTCGTAAGGGATTCCTATTGATTATTCGGAGGGAGAACATTGTAACAACGGTTGCCACTCGCAGAGCGTGTCGCTGTTATCGATTTATTGAATCCGATTTATTCATTGGAGCGCCCGTACCATAATATATTCGTCATCGTTCTCCCGATGAATGTGAAAACCAATGCGACGATACAAGGTAACGGCGGGATTTCCTTTATTTACCGATAGCGAAACCGACGTTATACCCGACTCCTGTAATGTTCTTAATATCTCTATTAGCAATCGGCTCTCTATGCCTTTATTGCGGTAGACCGAATATATTGCTATTGAAAGTTCCGGATTATGCTCGTCGATATGGCCATAACCCCTCAGATACCTTACCCATACAGCTCCTATCACCCTATTATCGACTTCGGCCACCAATGCTAAATCGCCCCTTCGCTTTCCAAAATTTTTCACGTAACGCCACAGCGAAGGGCGCTGTATGACGGTGCTGGGTAAAGTCGGCCACTCGGGTGGCTTATATATTGCCTCATATAAAAAATCGCACAGAAGAGGAATTTCTTCTGTGCGTATATTTCTTATTTTTACAGAATCCATAATTAAGGGAAAATATGACCTATTTAAATCCCGGCACGGGGAAATGCATTCCGGCCATTGTCAGATGATGCGTGCGTGCATAATCGATGTAATAGCGTCGGGCGCTTATGGCAGCATCTTTGTCCATATCGTATGTGGCACATATTTCGGGGTGATGCAGTTGCAAGTCTACACCGTGCATGATGTCGCCCACTATCAGGAAATCGCCCATGTGATAAACCGTGTGTCCGGGGGTATGACCTGTCGCTTTCATGGCAATAACCCCGCCGGGAAGCGTATCGTTAAACGCGAAGAGATGCAACCGGTCTTGGTAAGCATTCATGGTTTTCACGACCAAATCGTTTTCCCCTGCCATCTGTTGCCATGCCGCGTATTCCTCTTGTGCAGCGTATATCTGAGCATTTGGAAACACGACGGTATCGCCCCGCATCAACCCTCCGATGTGGTCACCGTGAAAGTGTGTCAGGTAGATATATTCGTCCTCTTCGGGCGTAACGCCGTGCGCTTTTAAGCACGGTAGCAGTTGACTGTCGGGAAGTCCATTCCCAGTATCGAAGAGTATGGAGCAGGTGTCGGTTTGAGCCCAGAAGACACTGATGGAGGCCGGTACTCCCTCGCTCAGGTTCAGTGCGGTAAAGAGACTGTCACTGGCATCGGGAAACAGTGTCCGAGGCATCACCCGAGGCTTGGCATTGTCTTGTATGGCAGTTACCGTGACAGGGCCGAGTGTGAGTGTATTGCCTGATATTCCCTCTTCGGGAGATTTTTGAGACGACGTCGGGTGGCAAGCCGATATCGCAATGCTGCACAAGGCCAATAACGTAAAAAGAGAGATGGTTTTCATAACAACGGATTGTTTTTTAACGGCTACAAGTTAAGAAAAAAACAACGGATTGTCAAAATCCGACGACAAAAAGAGGCGGTCGAGACTCATTCAGCCGGTGCCATCCGCGCCGTACCGCTAAAAAACCCCGCTCTTCCGTTTCGTATTGCGTTAAATTCTCTTACCTTTGCCGATGTAACAGAGATTGAAGAATCATGAAAAAATATGTATTGGATTTGCGGGTAACCGAGAACGAGGCTTTGCACAGCCATTACGTGCTGATAAAGGCCACAACGCCCGATGGAACCCCGCTTCCCGAGATGTGTCCCGGACAATTTGCCGAGTTGCGTGTTGATGGCTCTGCCACCACATTCCTGCGTCGGCCCATATCCATTAACTTCGTCGATACAGAGAAGAACGAAGTCTGGTTTCTGATACAACTTGTCGGCGACGGTACGCGGCGTCTGGCCACCCTGGGGTGCGGCGATACGCTGAATGTCGTACTTCCGCTGGGAAATGGTTTCTCTCTGCCTCAAACAGAAGAAAAGGTGCTGTTGATAGGCGGTGGTGTAGGTACGGCTCCCATGCTCTATCTGGGAGCCCGGTTGAAGGCCCTCGGTGTGAAGCCGCATTTCCTGCTGGGAGCCCGTTCGGCGCAAGATCTGTTGCAGAGAGAGCAGTTTGAGAGTCTGGGCACTGTCGACATAACGACCGAAGACGGTTCTTGCGGAGAAAAAGGGTATGTAACTCAACATAGCCTGTTGCAACGGGAACATTTTGACCGCATCTACACCTGTGGTCCCAAACCCATGATGGTGGCAGTGGCTCGCTACGCCAAGGAACAGAACATTACATGTGAGGTATCGCTCGAAAACACAATGGCATGCGGTGTAGGTGCCTGCCTGTGCTGTGTCGAAAATACGGTCGAAGGTCATCTGTGTGTGTGCAAGGAAGGACCGGTCTTTAATATAGAGAAATTATTATGGCTGATTTAAGTGTAAATATAGGAAAGCTGTCGTTGAAGAATCCGGTAATGACAGCGTCGGGAACATTCGGATATGGATTGGAGTTTGCCGACTTTATCGACTTGTCGCGGCTGGGAGGTATCATCGTCAAGGGTACCACGTTGAAACCTCGCGAAGGAAATCCCTACCCACGCATGGCCGAGACGCCGTCGGGCATGATCAATGCCGTGGGTTTGCAGAATAAAGGCGTCGACTACTTCATTGAGCATATCTATCCGCAAATAAAAGATTTGGGAGCACCTATTTTGGTAAACGTATCCGGTTCGACCATCGACGATTATGCCGAGACCGCCCGTCGGTTGGCCTCGTTGGAACGCGTGCCCGCCATCGAACTGAACATCTCTTGCCCGAATGTCAAAGAGGGTGGAATGGCTTTCGGTACCAGTTGCCAAAGTGCTGCTTCGGTTGTGAAAGCCGTGCGTGCCGCCTATCCCCACACGCTCATTGTAAAACTCTCACCCAACGTAACCGATATCACCGAGATTGCCCGTGCCGTCGAGGCCGAAGGAGCCGATGCCGTGTCGCTTATCAATACGATGCTGGGCATGGCCATTGATGCCGAGAAGCAACGTCCGGTCATCTCGACCGTTACCGGAGGATTGTCGGGCCCCTGTGTCAAGCCTATCGCTTTGCGCATGGTGTGGCAGGTATTCCATGCCGTACAAATTCCCATCGTAGGGTTGGGTGGTATCATGAATGCCACCGATGCCGTAGAGTTCCTTTTGGCAGGAGCCCGGGCCATAGAAATCGGTACGGCCAATTTCATCGACCCCGAAGTTACGGTAAAGGTTATTGACGGTATAGACAATTATCTCGAACGCCACGGCTGCCGGTCGGTCAATGAGATTATCGGAGCCTTGAAAGTATAAAGAAGCCTTTTTATAAGAGAAAATGGGAGAAAATCACTCGGTTTTCTCCCATTTTTTGATATTGTAACAGAATGAATATAAGAAATTTATTGATTTAATACGGTACCAATTTCCTGCAACTCTTCCTCGCTGAAAACGGTATTTTCCTGGGCGCGAAGGTTGTCTTTCAACTGTTCAACCGAACTGGCTCCAATCAATACCGACGTAACCCGATTGTCGCGCAGCAGACAAGCCAATGCCATTTCGGCCAGTGACTGACCGCGTTGCCGGGCTATCTCGTTCAGACGGGCAATCTGAGCCACTCTTTCGGGGGTAACAACTTCCCGTTTGAGGTGTCCCGTAGGGCGGGCCGCACGGGAGTTTTCGGGGATACCATGCAGATAACGGTCGGTCAGGAGTCCCTGAGCCAGGGGTGAGAAGGCAATCAAACCCACGCCTTCTTCGTGTAATAAAGACAACAGCTCGGGCTCGACCCAACGGTCGAACATCGAGTATCGGGCCTGATGTATGAGGCATGGCGTGTGGTTCTCGCGCAGAATGGCGATGGCCCGACGTGTCTGCTCGGGCTTGTAGTTGGAGATTCCCACATAGAGTGCTTTGCCCTGTCTCACTATGTCGGAGAGAGCTTCCATCGTCTCTTCGATGGGAGTTTCGGGATCGGGACGATGCGAGTAGAAGATGTCGACATAGTCGAGGCCCATGCGTTTGAGACTCTGGTCGAGGCTGGCCATGAGATATTTGCGACTGCCCCAGTTGCCATAGGGGCCGGGCCACATATCATATCCGGCCTTGGTCGAAACCAGAAGCTGCTCCCGGTACTGCTTTAAATCTTCTGCAAAAATTTTTCCAAAATTTTCTTCTGCCATTCCAATATTTGGTGCGCCATAGTTGTTTGCCAGATCGAAATGGGTAATTCCCAGATCAAAGGCCCGGAAAATAATCTCCTTCTGTTCAGGGAGCGGCTTTTCTGCTCCAAAATTCTGCCACATGCCAAGCGACACTCGCGGAAGCAGAATCCCACTGTTTCCGCAGCGCTTATAGCTCATCTTGTCATAACGTGATTCCTCTGCCTGATACATCAATTTGTCCTCCCCGTTTTCTATGAATCCAAAAAGTGCCGGAACACTTCACCAATCCGTTCATTAATCACCAGATCT
>CAJLYN010000169.1 GCA_905210875.1 uncultured Bacteroides sp.
CTGCCGCGCCACCATCACTGCCGAAGAGGCCGCCCGCATGAATTACGACAACATCATTCCGGGTACGGACAACTGGAATCCCCGTCAGTTCTTCGAGCCCATTGTCGCCCCCGAAAATGTCCGTAAGGACAAAGACATCTTGTCGTGGGAGGCCTGTGACTATGCCATCTGCTACCTCGTGTTGCAAAACGACTCGGTGGTCGACATTACCACCCAATGCCAAAGTGTGGTCGATGCCTCGACCGAAAGCAACCTCTTTGCCGTAAAAGCGGTAAATGAATACGGAAGCCTCGGCCCGGCAGGCTTTGCCCAGGAAAGTACATCGGGCAACAATAGTCTTGCAGCCGACAACCAACGTCCCGACATGGTAGCCATGGGGGGTAACGGACACATCGAATTGCTGGTACAAGCACCCCTTGCCGTAACGATACACAACGCCGCAGGCCTGCTGGTGAAAGAGGGCCGCTTCACACCCGGAGTCCACTTCGTCGCACCGCTCCCTGCCGGCTTCTATCTGGTCAACGGGCAGAAAGTCATCGTCAGATAAATCGAAATCCCGCACAACTGCCTTTTTCCGACGGCACCTTCCCTACAGGAGGTGCCGTTTTCTTTTCGGTCAGCCGCGCCCCCTGGCCTCACCGATGCCTATAAAAGCACGCCGGGAAAAACTTTACTCCTCCATTCTTGTTACCATAGAAAACAACATTACAAAATAAAAAACGTGCGATTATGAAAAAGTGTATATGGGGAATACTTCCCTTGTTGTTATTCTCTGTCGCCTGCTCGAAAGAAGACGACAAAGAGGTCGTTCCCGACAACAATTCCGGTACTTCACCAGAACCGGCGGCACTCGTTACGCCACGGGTAGCCGTCTATGTCGACGACCCCGAAGGAAACCAGATAGAGATGACCGGCATACTCGAAATCTTTCCTTGTATCGAGAATACGGCATTCTATTTCGGCAACTACGTCAACAAGAAACTCGGTCCGTTCAATGGTTTCTACCCCCTTGAAAACGGAGAAATTCTCGACCAGTATTATCGACAACTGTCACTGCCAGAGGGGAAATACAACATGGTCTATTGGGGAACGCCGGTATATAACGAACCCGAATACAGCAATCCTGCCATTGTCACCCCAAGCGTAAACATCGGTAGCGATATGGCTGCCCTCTATCTGCAACTTCGGGCCAACAGAGACAGCACTTATGCGCCGGTCTATGACATCGTTCATGCCGTAAAAGAGGCCGACATCACCTACGAAGACCTGAGTGTAGCACTCACTCGTGTCGTGGCCGGTGTGAAAGTATCGGTAACCATGAACGACAGCAGCACGTTCAGCCCCAATATCGCGTCAATGGAAGTACGCATAGGCAGCATCGCCGAAAAAATAAATTACTACACGGCTCAGGCCGAAAACAAAACCAAAACGGTCAAATTCGGCCTGGTACGGTCCGACGATGGCAAAACGATGAGCAATGCCACGGTCATGCTCTTTCCCTCGGCAGCCAATCCGCTCTTTGAACTGCGCATTACGATGCAAGACGGCACCCTGCACACACTCTCACAGAACCTTGGCAGCACCCTGTCGGCCAATACGCGCCTTACACTCAACATCGTCATGGGCGACATTATCGTGGGTGAAACATCGGGACACTTCACCATCGAAGAGTGGGAAGAGGCCTCGGAAACCATCGAATTTCCCGTGGCATACTGACACCGACACCGACGCAACATTATCGGGGTGCATCGAAAAAGAAGTTTCGATGCACCCCGTCGCATAACAGGTATATTGATAAAGTGCTTCGCCACACCATATTACCACCTATCTCTAAAAAAAACAGGAAAATTATTTGGAATGCCCATTTATTGTTCGCAATTTTGCAAACAACAAACAATCAAAAATGAAAAAAGATACTACACTCGCAAGCCGTCAGGAACAGTTGGCCCGCTTTGCCAAAGCTCTGGGACACCCCACCCGGGTTGCCATCATGTGCTTTCTGGCCCAACAGACGAGCTGCTACTTCGGCGACATACACGAAGAACTGCCCATTGCCAAAGCTACGGTATCGCAGCACCTGAAAGAGCTGAAAGAGGCCGGGCTCATACAGGGCGAAGTGGAGACTCCAAAAGTAAAATATTGCATCAACCGGGAAAACTGGGAGAAAGCCCGCTCGCTTTTCGGCGAATTTTTCGGTCAGTGCCTTTGCAAGTCGGGTGGGTGCTGCGGCTGACCGCCGCACCCCCTTTTTTTGAAAGCATTGTTCGTTGTTTTACGAATTACATTCAACATCATCAATATTTACACAACTATGGAAATTAAAATTTTAGGAACGGGTTGTGCCGGCTGCAAGGCACTGTACGCCCATGTAGAAGAGGTTGTTAAGGAACTGGGGCTGGAAGCTACCGTTGTAAAGGAAGAAGACCTGGTGCGCATCATGTCTTACAATGTCATGACGCTACCGGCCCTTGTCGTCGACGGTAAGGTCGTGGCCAAAGGAAAAATCTCGGTCAAAGAGATAAAGGAAATACTCACCCGATAAGCGCAGAATCATGAAACCGTATCTTCTCTTTACACTCGTCGGCCTGCTGTCGCTGTGCAGTGCAACCGGTATCGCACAGAAACAGCCGGCCCCCACAGAGAGCTATGTCGAAGTGCTCTATTTTCACGGGAAACAACGCTGCGCCACCTGCAAGGCCATTGAGAAAGAGACCCGCGAAGTCGTATTTACCGAGCTGGCTGAGAGAGTAGCCCGCGGAGAACTCCGTTTTCGCGAAGTCGACCTGTCGACACCCGAGGGTGAAAAACTGGCCGACCAGTACCGGGTAACCTGGTCGTCGCTCTACGTCAACCTTTGGAAAGAGGGACGGGAAACACGCAACGACATGACCCGCTTCGGGTTTCAATATGCCCGAAACCA
The DNA here is from genome assembly GCA_905210875.1 of uncultured Bacteroides sp. GTDB lineage: Bacteria > Bacteroidota > Bacteroidia > Bacteroidales > UBA11471 > Caccoplasma. The sequence continues at coordinate 2,921 of CAJLYN010000169.1, forward strand.
AAGCGACGTTTTCAGAAAAGGATTGATAGAAAAAATAGAACAACTCCTGAAATAAGAGACCCTCATGGACTATCTGCAATCACTATTGGAATATAGCGAGACACCGCTCATCACCGCGTTTCTGCTGGGACTGCTGACAGCCGTCAGCCCTTGCCCGCTGGCTACCAATATCACCACCATCGGCTTCATAAGCAAAGCGATAAGCCATCGTCGCCGGATATTCCTGAATGGTATCTTATACACACTCGGCCGCATGACCGCCTACACGGCACTGGGGGTCGTCCTCATCTACATCATACGCAGCGGCGCCGACACCTTCGACATACAGAAAGAGCTGAGCGTGTGGGGTGAGCGACTGCTGGCTCCCGCCCTGATACTCATAGGCCTGTTCATGCTCTTCGGCGACAAACTGCCCCTGCCGAAATTTGGGATACAGACCTCAGCAGACGACAGCCGGCCGAGAGGAGCCAGGGGGAGTTTCCTTCTGGGTGTACTGTTTGCCCTCTCATTCTGCCCCACCAGCGGACTGTTCTATTTCGGTATGCTCATACCCATGTCGGCCCTCGAAAGTTCGGGCTACCTGCTTTCACCGGTCTACGCCCTGGCCACAGGACTGCCGGTCGTACTGGCGGCATGGATTCTGGCATACAGCGTGGCGCAGATAGGGCGGTTCTACCACCAGGCACAACGGTTCCAGCGATGGTTTGGCCGCATAGTAGCCATCGTATTCATCTTCACAGGTATCTATTACGGACTGATAAACCTCAACATCGTATGAACATCTTGATATTGTGTACCGGAAACAGCTGCCGCAGCCAGATGGCTCACGGCTTTCTGCAATCGCTCGACCCGGGAATAAACGTGTACTCGGCCGGTACCAGACCGGCCCGCCAGGTCAATCGGCTGGCCGTCGAGGTCATGGCCGAAGCCGGCATCGACATCGGCCACCACACCCCCACCGACGTAAGCCGCTACCGGAACGACCCGTGGGACTATGTCGTAACCGTATGCAGCCATGCCGACAGGAACTGCCCAGCATTTGCCGGCAATGTCGGGAAACGTCTGCACATCGGCTTTGACGACCCGTCGGAGGCCCAAGGCTCCCCCGAATATATCTATCAGGAGTTCCGGCGCGTGCGCGATGAAATAAAACAGGCGTTCACAAGCCTCTACTTCGACAAGATAGCCCCGCGTCTGCACCCCGCTGGCTCCGACTCCGGACAAGAAGCCACCGACTCATCAACCCCATATTCACGATAAACGCTCTTGAACATGATACAGAACCTGGCCGACCTACTGGTCTACGAACTCATGGGTCTCAACGCAGAGACTCCCCTCGGCAGTGCCGTAAATTTCTTCTTCTACGACACCCTGAAAATCGTACTGTTGCTCTTCTTCATCAGCATCATCATGGGCATCGTCAATGCCTACTTTCCCATCGAGCGGCTGCGCAACTTCCTCACGACACGACGACTCTACGGGCTTCAATACTTCTTTGCCGCCCTGTTCGGCGCCATCACGCCGTTCTGCTCCTGCTCGTCGATACCACTGTTCATCGGGTTTGTAAAGGGAGGCATACCACTGGGCATAACTTTCGCCTACCTGATAACGTCGCCGCTGGTCAACGAAGTGGCCATCGCCATGTTTGCAGGCAGCTTCGGACTGCGCGTTACCGTCATCTACGTTGCGAGTGGTATTCTCCTGGGTATGATAGGCGGATTTGTACTGGGGAAGATGAAACTGGAACCCTACCTGAGCGACTGGATAAAACAGATACAGCAGCAATCGTCGTCGGCCACCGACACCTGGGAAGAGCAGCACACACCATTCCTGAAACGGTTGCCGGCCATCGTAAAAGGAGCCTGGGGCATCGTGCGGGGAGTCTTGCTCTACATCGTCATAGGTATCGGCATCGGAGCCTTCATGCACGGGTATGTACCCGAAGGTTTCTTTGAAAAATACATGTCGGAGAGCAACTGGCTGGCCGTGCTACTCTCGGTGCTGCTGGCGGTGCCCATGTATGCCAATGCCGCCGGCATCGTGCCCATCATCGAGGTGTTTGTAGCCAAAGGTATTCCGCTGGGAACCGCTCTTGCATTCATGATGGCTGTCGTAGGTCTCTCGCTCCCCGAGGCCACCCTGCTCAAAAAGGTGATGACCTGGCGCCTCATCGGCATCTTCTTCGGCACAGTAGCCCTGTTCATCATCATCTCGGGCTACCTCTTCAACCTCATATTATAAAAACAGGCAGGCCGGCAATGCCGGCCTG
>CAJLYN010000170.1 GCA_905210875.1 uncultured Bacteroides sp.
CTACCGTTACCTACATTGTGTCGGGCGGCGATGCACAGTTTGCCATCGATCAGACACAGGAGTTTGCGTATAGCCGGCTGCCCTATGTACTGCTGTTGGGTATCTGTTGCGGATTTGTCTCGCTCTATTTCACCCGCATGATATACTTCCTCGAAGGAATCTTCAAAAAACTGAAAAAGCCGTTTTGGAAATTTCTCCTGGGATCGGTCATTCTGAGTACAACTATCTTTGTCCTCCCTCCCCTCTATGGCGAAGGTTACGACTCCATCACCAAACTGTTGAGCGGACAAGCCGAGGCCGTTACCGACGGAAGTTTCTTCTATGCCTGGAAAGATAATTTCGGCGCACTGGCCCTGTTTCTCGCTCTTATCGTGCTGTTCAAGGTCTTTGCCACAGCGGCCACCAACGGAGGCGGTGGTGTGGGCGGAACATTTGCCCCTAGCCTCTATGTGGGCTGCATTTTTGGTTTCCTGTTTGCCTTCACGATAAACCATTTCAACCCCTTCTCCACCACCCTGTCTACCACCAATTTCGCACTCATGGGCATGGCCGGTGTCATGTCGGGTGTCATGCATGCCCCGCTCATGGCCCTGTTCCTCACGGCCGAATTGACGGGTAGTTACGACCTTTTCCTCCCGCTCATGATTACATCGGCGGTCGCATTCTGGACCATCAGAATGTTTGAGTCGCACAGCATATACACCATGCGTCTGGCACAGAAAGGCGAACTGATAACTCATCACAAGGACAAAGCGGTACTCACGCTGTTGAAAATCGACAGTGTCATCGAGACCGACTTCCTCCCGGTACAACCCGAAATGACCTTGGGTGATATGGTGAAGGTCATCTCCAACTCTCATCGGAACATTTTCCCGGTACTCGACAAGGAGGGTGTTTTGCTCGGTATCGTTTTGCTCGACGACATTCGCAACATCATGTTTCGCACCGAACTCTACAACCGCTTCAAGGTAAGTACGTTTATGACCATTCCGCCCGCAAAAATCGAGATAGGAACACCGATGGAGAAGGTAATGAAAACATTCGACGAGACAAATGCCTGGAACCTGCCCGTCGTCGACGAACAGGGGAAATATGTGGGTTTTGTCTCCAAGTCGAAGATATTCAACTCCTACCGCCGCGTGCTGGTACACTATTCACAAGACTAAAACACGAACAACATGAAAAAAGAAGAGTTGCGCATCGTATATATGGGAACGCCCGATTTTGCCGTCGAGAGTCTCAAACAGTTGGTTGAGAGAGGCTACAATGTCGTTGGGGTCATTACCATGCCCGATAAGCCGGCCGGCCGGGGACACAAGATACAATTCTCTCCGGTCAAACAATACGCTCTGTCGCAGAACCTGCCCCTCCTTCAACCCGAGAAACTGAAAGACGAAACCTTCCTTGCCGCACTGCGCGAATGGAAAGCCGACCTGCAAATCGTGGTTGCCTTCCGCATGTTGCCGGAGGTGGTATGGAACATGCCCCGCCTGGGCACATTCAACCTGCACGCCTCTCTCCTGCCGCAATACCGGGGAGCGGCTCCCATAAACTGGGCCATCATCAACGGTGAGACACAGACCGGAGCAACCACGTTTTTCCTTTCTCACGCCATCGATACGGGCCGTATCATCATGCAACGCACCCTGCCTATCGCGCCCGACGACAATGCCGGCACCATACACGACAAACTCATGGTAATGGGTGCCGACATGGTTACCGACACGGTCGATGAGATACTCAACGGACAGGTTACCGCTATCGAGCAAGACAATCTGATAACAGAGCCTCTGAAACAGGCTCCCAAAATCTTTAAAGAAGATTGTCGCATCAACTGGTCGCAACCGGCCGACTACATTCACAATCTCATTCGCGGACTTTCGCCATACCCGGCTGCATGGTGTGAATGGAGCGACGGTTCAACCATATATTCACCCATCAAGATTTACGAGACAGAGGTCAAAGCGTGCAGTTCCGACGAGAAACAGGCCGGCACCATCACAACCGATGGAAAGACATATATAGAAGTCAAATGCGGCAAAGATGCCCTGCGCATCTTATCATTGCAATTACCCGGTAAGAAACGCCTCTCAACAGCCGAATTGCTCAGAGGTTTTCCTCTCAATAATTCTTTCGTCTGTGTGTAGTATAATATGCAAGGTCTCTGTATAGAAAAACGCGGGGCGAAGATTTTTTCCTCGCCCCGCGTTTTCTTCTATTAGCTCATATTACCGCCCGATACACAGATAGGTAAATCCGAGTCGCTTCAACTCTTCGGCATCATAGATGTTGCGACCGTCGATAATCAGTGGCGTCCGCATTGTTTTCTTGATTACGCCCCAGCTCGGTAACCGGAACTGCTTCCACTCCGTGAGCAGCAACAGCGCATCGGCTTCGAGTACGGCATCGTACATATCGCTTGCATACTCCACACTCCCGCCTATCCGCCGCCGACACTCGTCCATCGCTACCGGATCATAGACTTTCACCTTACAGCCGGCTGCCTGCAACAGTTTTATGGTCACCAGCGAGGTAGCCTCCCGCATATCATCGGTCTCGGGCTTGAACGACAATCCCCACAGCGCGATTTTCTTCCCTTGCATGGCTCCGTCGTAATAGGCACTCAATTTCTTATACAATATCGCCTTTTGGGCCTCATTTACCTCTTCTACGGCTTGTAACACACGCATGGGGTAACCGGCTTTCTCGGCCGTCTTTATCAACGCTTTTACGTCCTTGGGAAAACAACTGCCCCCATAACCGCAACCGGGATAGAGAAATTTCGACCCGATACGGCTGTCGCTGCCTATGCCTTTGCGCACCATGTTCACATCGGCTCCCACCAATTCGCAGAGATTGGCGATATCGTTCATAAACGAGATGCGGGTGGCCAACATCGAATTGGCAGCATACTTTATCATTTCGGCCGATGGTATATCGGTAAAAATAACCCTGAAATTGTTCAGCAGGAACGGGCGGTACAGGCGACTCATCATTTCACGTGCCTGTTCGCTCTCGACTCCTACCACCACGCGATCGGGCGACATGAAGTCTTTTATGGCGGCCCCCTCTTTCAGGAATTCGGGATTCGAGGCAACATCGAAAGGCACCTGCACGCCACGGCGGGCCAACTCTTCCTCAATAGTTGCCTTTACTTTCTTGGCTGTTCCTACCGGGACGGTACTCTTGGTTACCAGTATGGTATATTTCTTGATATGCTGTCCGAAGGTTCGAGCCACAGCCAGGACATACTGCAGGTCAGCACTGCCGTCTTCGTCGGGCGGTGTACCCACTGCCGAGAAGACAATCTCCACATCATCAAGACATTCGGTCAGATCGGTGGTAAAATGCAACCGGCCTTCCCGCTGGTTGCGCAGTACCATCTCGTCGAGCCCCGGCTCATAGATGGGCACTATGCCCTGTTCCAGGCCCTCTATCTTTTTCTTGTCTACATCGACGCAGGTTACGTCTACCCCCATCTCGGCAAAACAGGTTCCCGAGACAAGGCCAACATATCCCGTGCCCACTATCGCTATTTTCATATCGTTATCACAGTATATTATACGGCATGATCATCACCTTTCAACATAAGTATGAAGGTAAGAAATATTATTTTCAAATCCAATAAGATGTTCCAGTTTTCAATGTACCAAATGTCGTACTCAACCCGTTTCTCCATCTGCCACAACTCCCGGGTCTCCCCACGATAGCCGTTGATTTGGGCCCACCCAGTAAGTCCGGGTTTGGCAAAATGGCGGACCATGTATTTGTCGATAAGGAGCGAGTAGTCACGGGTGTGTTTCAACATGTGAGGACGAGGGCCGACAAACGACATTTCGCCTTTGAAGATATTGAATATCTGCGGCAATTCATCGAGGCTGGTACGTCGCAAAAAACGGCCTATGCGGGTAATACGCGGATCGTCGGCCGTAGCCTGCACCTTATCCGAATCGGCGTTGGGGCGCATGGTTCTGAATTTGAGGCAATAGAATTCCTTACCCATATATCCGGTGCGCTTCTGCTTGAAAAGAACCGGACCGGGCGAAGACAGTTTCACAAGTAAAGCTATGGGCAGATACCAAAGTGGCGATAATATAATGATTACCGATGACAACAGCAAGTCAAAGAGACGTTTCAGGAAGCGCCCCGACCATCGCTGCAACGGCTCTCGACAGATAGAAAGCAGTGGTGTATTCCCCATAATCTGGTAATGTAATCGGCGGGGAATATACTGCGATATTTCGGGTAGAATAAAAAAGCGTATTCCGTTCTGCTCCGAGAAATAGAGCAAATCTATAATCTCTGCATTTTGGGAATCGGGCAAAGCACAATAGATTTCATCTATATGCCGATCTATACAGAAAGCTGCCACGTCTTCTATCTTTCCTTGAAACTGTGGAACACTCTTTTCGTAACGGACATCGTTGTCAAAGAATCCCATGAAACGGAAACCATATCCGGCATCGGACTGCAACTCCTTATACAGCGACATTCCCGAGTTGCCGGCACCCACGATAACGACTCTCTTGAAATTATATCCGCGACTGCGTATATAACGCAATACACGGTTCGACACAAGCCACCAAAGATTCAGCAGACAGAAGAAAAGGGAAAACAATATCAACAACCCCATCGACCCGATATCGATTTTCACGTAGGTTATGCAGGCCGAGAAGACCAAAAAACCGAAAAAGACCGATTCCGAAGCCACTAGCAACAGACGGTCGATATACACAATACGCATATTGTGTACATATCTGAAAAAGAAAGCCACAGGCAAATACGACAGATTCAGCAACAGACATGCCACCTTCCGCTGTTCGGCTTCGGGCAGGGCTTCGGGTGAAATAATCAAGAAAAATAAAAAGGCGACATTGAGACACACAAAGTCGCCTAAGGTTATTATTTTACTGATTAAATGTCCATAACCTTTTCTTATCATAATAACAACGTTCTATGATAAGACAACGGGAAATCGAGCATATTATTATATCACGCTATTGCATTTTTTCATCGATCAACTCTATCTTCTGAACGATCAACTGCATATCCTCTTTCAGTTTCTCGATTTTCCGTTCAAGCTCTTCTACCATCTTGTTACCCGATTTGGATGAGACAGTAAGGAATCCGATATTGTTTTGATAGGTTTGCAGATTACTCTTCATGCTTTCATAGGTA
>CAJLYN010000171.1 GCA_905210875.1 uncultured Bacteroides sp.
TTTGTATTCTTCTTCGGGTTTATCTTCAACCGCCTTTTCCTGAAACACACCCAACGCATTGCGCATAAAAAAGAAAAGAACTGCCCTTTTGCCTTTTTCGATGTCAAAGGGTGGATAATGATGACGGCCATGATGACGATGGGTATTGTCATCAGGAGACAGGCTCTGCTACCCGACATTTTCATTGCCGTCTTCTATACAGGGCTTTCGCTGGCGCTGGCCATTACCGGAGTGCGGTTTATTCTTTATTGGTGCAAACACCGAAATGACCGATAATTGATGAGCCGGCAATCTCGTCACAGAAAAGCATATTTGCATTTTGTCGTTGGCTTTTCATTTCTTATCTTTGTCATATTATGAACCGAAGATAAATCTACAAAACCATCTAAAATATGAAATACATCGGCGCACACGTCAGTGCATCGGGCGGAGTGGAAAATGCCCCCGAAAACGCGCACCGCATAGGAGCTACGGCATTTGCCCTGTTTACCAAGAACCAACGTCAGTGGGTGTCGGCACCCCTCAGCGAGAAAAGTATTGCTCTGTTTAAGGAGCGTTGCCTGACCTACGGCTACACTCCGGCACAGATTCTCCCCCACGACAGTTACCTCATCAACCTGGGACACCCGCAGGCCGAAGGACTGGAAAAATCGCGGGCCGCATTTCTCGACGAAATGCAACGCTGCGAACAGCTGGGACTGACACTGTTGAACTTCCACCCCGGCTCACACCTGAAAGAGATATCGGTCGACGCCTGCCTCGACCGCATTGCCGAGTCGATAAACCGCACACTCGACCAAACCCACGGGGTAACGGCTGTGATTGAAAACACGGCGGGACAGGGCTCCAATGTCGGATTCCGTTTTGAACATCTCGCCCACATCATCGATAAGGTCGAAGACAAAAGCCGTGTGGGTATCTGCATCGATACCTGCCACACCCTGGCCGGAGGATATGACCTCATCTCGGAAGATGGTTTCGAACAAACATTCAGACAACTGGACGAAATCGTCGGGCTTCACTATCTGCGGGGCATGCACATCAACGACTCCAAGAAAGGACTCGCCTCTCATGTCGACCGCCATGAAGTTCTGCGCGAAGGTACCCTAGGTGCCGACCTCTTCAAGCGCATCATGGCCGACAAGCGATTCGACGGGATTCCTCTCATTCTCGAAACACCCGACGAAAGCCGCTGGCCCGAAGAGATTGAATGGCTCAAAACTCTCGCAGGCGAAACCGCATAAAATTCTTTACATACCCATTTTTCCACTAGGCGACGAACGATGCCGGGCCACAAAAATGCAGCCCGGCATCGTTTTATACAGAAATGAATCTCTGCCGTTTCTCACTTTTTGACCATAACGGGAACAAAAATTCCACCTAATTGGTAAAAAAAAATAAAACACTCATTTTTCATATTTTATTCTTGGCAAAAGATTTTTTTTCTAAATAACTTTACGATGTTAAAAATTACCATGAAATACTATATTCTCTTATTTTTTACATGGGCAGCCCTCACCTGTCTGTCGGCTCAACAAGCAGGAAGAGGCGTACACTATACTGGGAAAGAGTTATCCAATCCATACTTCCACGACGGGCAACTCTCGCCAGCCGTCGGTATACACAACATACAGTTGCTGCGTGCCAACCGCGACAGCATTTCGCCCCGTTACAACTACGGCTGGACCTATAACCACCAGCCGATGATGTGCTATTGGAACGGCCGCTTCTATGTACACTTCCTGTGCGACAGTACCGATGAACATATCCCTCCCTCGCGCACCATGCTGATGACATCGACCGACGGTTACCGGTGGGAAGCCCCTGTCGTTCTTTTCCCCACCTACAAGGTACCCGACGGATTTACCAAGGCCTGCCGCAGCGACCGGGCCAAGAACCTGCTGGCCATCATGCACCAGCGGGTGGGATTCTATGTCGCCTCCAACGACCGCCTGCTCGCCACGGGCAATTACGGCATAGCCCTCGACCGGAAAGACGACCCCAACGATGGAAACGGCATAGGACGTGTCGTGCGGGAAATCAAGAAAGACGGCACATTCGGGCCTATCCATTTTGTCTACTACAACCACAACTTCAACGAGAAGAATACCGACTATCCCTTCTACACCCGCTCGCGCGACAAAGGTTTCGTAAAGGCCTGCCGGGAGATGATGGACAACCCGCTCTACCGTATGCAGATGGTCGAAGAGTCAGACCGCAACGATCCGATGCTTCCATTGAAAAATCCGTATAAAGCCTTCTGCTACTATTACCTGCCCGACCACCGCGTCGTGGGGCTGTGGAAACACGCCCTCACCTCTATCAGCAACGATGGGGGCGCCACATGGCAGCAACCGGTCGTGCGCGCCCCGGGCTTTGTAAACAGCAACGCCAAAATATGGGGACAGCAACTGAGCGACAGCACCTACGCCACGGTATACAATCCGGCCGAATATCGCTGGCCGCTGGCTATCTCACTGAGCAGCGACGGACTGGAATATACAACACTCTATCTCGTTCACGGCATCGTCCCACCCCTACGGTACGGAGGCAACTACAAAAGTTTCGGGCCCCAGTATGCCCGAGGCATACTGCCCGGCAACGGTACTCCGCCCGACGGCGACTTATGGGTTGCATACAGTGTGGGGAAAGAAGATATGTGGATAAGCCATATTCCCGTGCCCGTACGCGAGCGCGTAACACAATATGTGCAAGACGACATCAGCCCGGCTACCCGGTTGTCTGATCTGCGGGAATGGAATCTCTACTGCGGCCTGGCCACACCGTTATCGCTCGAACACAAAGCCGACCGGCAATGGCTCACTCTCGCCGACCGCGACCCCTTCTCCTATGCGCTGGCCGAACGGAAAGTGCCGGAGAGCCGCATGCTGAGAGTGGCCTTTGACCTCATGGCCGAGCAGGTGGGGTACGGAAATCTGCAAATCGACTTTGCCGATGCCAAAGGAACCCCCTGCGCACGGATTGAACTTACCGACAGCATCATACGGGCCAAAGGTGGAGCCCGCTACTCACAGATGGGGCCGTACACACCGGGCAAGGTCTACCATATCGAAGTAGAACTCTCGGTCGAGAACCGCAACTACACCGCGTACATCAACGGTAAAAAGAGAACGACCCGCATGTTTTTTGCGCCTGTCGCTGCCATCGAACGCATCATATTCCGCACCGGCGCCATAAATGAAATACCGACGCCCGACACTCCGGCCGACCAGTATTTCGACCTTGAAAATGCCGGGAAGGAAGAGCGCCCGGCCATCTACCGCATAGCCCGTCTCTACGCGTCGGGCGACCGTACAGCCTGCCTGCTCGACTTCGCCGACTATCGTCGCTACATCGAGCGGTTCAACAGCATGGAAGATGAGAACATCGTTCAGGCCATACCCAACAGCCTGTCGGCCGAATGGCTCGAAGCAAACATACCTCTCTTTGAATGTCCCGACGCCACCATCGAAGAGATTTACTATTACCGCTGGTGGACGTTGCGGAAACACCTCAAAGAGACTCCCGTGGGATATGCCATGACCGAGTTTCTCGTGCCCCGCTCCTATGCCGACCGCTACAACCTCATATCGAGCGCACTGGGACACCATATACACGAGACCCGCTGGCTGCGTGACACGACCTACCTGCATCAGATAATCCGCACCTGGTATCGCGGCAACAACGGCGAGCCGATGGAACGCATGATGAATTTCAGTTCGTGGACCCCCTATGCCATCTATCAGAGTTTCCTCACGACGGGCGACAGCGCTTTCATTGCCGACCTCCTACCCGACCTGAAACGGGAATATGCCCGCTGGGAATCGACCCATCGCCTGCCGAGCGGACTATACTGGCAAAGCGATGTGCAGGACGCCATGGAAGAGAGCATCAGCGGCGGTCGCAAAAAACAGTATGCACGCCCCACCATCTCCTCCTACATGTACGGCAACGCTTCGGCCATCGCACAGGTATGTAGCATGACGGGCGACCCCGACAGCGCCATGTACGCCGCAAAGGCCGACACCTTGAAACAGTTGGTCGAGACACTGTTGTGGAATCCTGCCGACCGTTTCTTCGAGACACGACGCGGCGATACGCTGGCACAGGTGAGAGAGGCCATCGGGTACACACCCTGGTACTTTAACCTGCCCGAGAAGGGCATTTACGATGAAGCCTGGCAGCAGATAAACGACCCCGAAGGTTTTGACGCGCCCTTCGGATTAACAACCGCCGAACGGCGTCACCCGCAATTCCGAGCCTTCTTCAAGGCCAGTTGCGAGTGGAACGGTCCGGTGTGGCCCTTTGCCACGTCGCAGACCCTGACGGCCCTGGCCAACTACCTCGACCAGACCCGGGAGGGGGCGGCAATTCCTGCCGACAGCTGGTTTGCCCACTTCAAAACCTACGCGCAGTCGCACTACTTCCACGGCCGCCCCTACATCGGCGAATACCTCGACGAAGTAACCGGCTACTGGCTCAAAGGCGAACAGGAGCGCAGCCGATACTACAACCACTCCACATTCAACGACCTGGTCATTACCGGCCTGGTAGGATTGCGCCCGCAAGCCGGCAACCGCATAACCATCAATCCGCTCGTACCCGCAAAGGAGTGGGACTACTTCTGCCTCGACAATATCCGCTACCAGGGCCACAATCTCACCATTGCCTGGGACCGGCATGGCTCCCGATACCGGCAAGGCAAGGGCCTGCACGTATGGCTCGACGGCAAACTCATCGGACACCGCCCGACATTGGGCCCGTTGTCCTGCAACATACCCCATGATACACACACCTTAAAAACCAATATGTAATGAAGAAAAACTTTTTAAGCCTGATTGTGGGCATCGCTGCACTGTGCGGCAGCTTCACAACCCAAGCACAGACGTATATTCCCTGGAAAAACGGAAAGTTGCTTGTTTCGGAAGAAAACCGCTATCTTAAACACGAAAACGGTAAACCGTTCTTCTGGCTGGGCGAGACCGGCTGGCTCCTGCCCGAACGTCTCAACCGCGACGAAGTAGGCTACTACCTGGGACGCTGCCGTGAAGCGGGATTCAATGTTGTACAGATACAGACCATCAA
>CAJLYN010000172.1 GCA_905210875.1 uncultured Bacteroides sp.
CATTTGCATCAAGGTCGACGTTATCATCTGTACTCTCTCAGGAGATACCGTGTGACGAATCTGCCCTACACACAAGGCCAACAATGTCAAAACGGTAACCTGGCCGGTAAAAGCCTTTGTTGAAGCTACCCCTATTTCGGGGCCCACATGAATATAGGTTCCCGAGTCGGTATTCCGAGGTATAGAGGCCCCTACTACATTACAAATTCCATATACGAACGCACCTTTTTCTCTCGCCAGTTGAATGGCGGCCAGTGTATCTGCCGTCTCTCCCGACTGGGAAATCGCTATGACGATATCCTTGTCGGTAATATAGGGAAATCCATACCTGAATTCCGACGCATACTCCACCTCAACCGGCAACTGGCACATTTCCTGTATGAGTCGTTTCCCTATAAGGCCTGCATGCCACGAGGTGCCACATGCCACAATGATAATGCGATGAGCCTCCAAAAACTTGTCGCGATTCTCTATCACTCCCGAAAGCACAACCTGCTTACCGTCATCGGTAATACGGCCGCGTATACAATCACGCAAAGTATCGGGCTGTTCAAAAATCTCTTTCAACATGAACGTTTCATATCCGCCTTTTTCGAGCTGTTCGACACTCATCTTCAAAGTCTGAATATCTATCTTCGACGGTTTACTGCCAATGATAGACATGACTTGCAACGGCTTATCCCTGTAAATAACAGCGATCTCATCGTCATTAAGATAAATGACTTTATCGGTATACCCAACGATAGGAGTTGCGTCAGAGGCTATGAAAGTTTCTCCATCACCTATTCCAATAACCAACGGGCTGCTCTTGCGAGCAACAACCAAGGTATCGGGATTGTCTTTCTCTATCACAGCAATAGCATATGCACCCACGACTTGTTTGAGAGCTTCTCGCACGGCCGACACCAAATCGCAACCGTTCGTTGTCTTCACATATTCTATCAATTGTACCAATACCTCGGTATCGGTTTCACTGACAAACGTGTATCCATGTCGAGAAAGAGCAGCTTTCAACACCGCATAATTCTCTATGGTACCATTATGCACCAAAGCCAAAGCTCCACTCTGGGAGACCTGTGGATGTGCATTTCTGTCGTTAGGTTCGCCATGCGTAGCCCATCGGGTATGCGCAATACCTAATGAACCTCGCACATCTCTTCCCATACAACTAGCTTCTAAGTTGGAAACCTTTCCTTTGGCTTTGTACACACACATTTCACCGTCTTCACGTTCCAATGCAATGCCGGCACTGTCATATCCTCGATATTCCAAACATCGAAGCCCCTTAATTAAAATGTCATAAGCTCCACGTGGACCAATATATCCTACGATTCCGCACATAATTATTTAGGTTTGAATGTATTTCTTCGTTAGTTCTATATATTTAGTTCTATATATTCTGTCTTCGCCAGTCTTCATACAGGCCGAGTGAAAAAGCTGTAAAGAACGATTTATAATCGGCCGCATCTTCTTTGACGATAAATTTTCGATACAACATCGGCAACGATACGGTCTCAATATCTACTATTATGACCGAAAACGGAGCAATATCCAATCGTAAGCCCATAGGTTCACAGGGTGTTGCCTGCCACATAAAATAGGCCGACTTGTCAAATGCCAACCACATATTGCCTATTCGATACAAATGTATCATATTGCGGTTCATCTGTTCGCGCCACACAATATCTTCAAGGCGCACTGCCAGCAACTGGGCAAAACCGTTCTTACTCTTCCGTAGATTATCACTATACCCGACAAGTTTTCTCTGCTTCTCTACAATCGTCTCCATCACCAGTCAATATACTACAAAACGTTAGCGAGTCTTTACTCCGAACAGTTTCTGATAACCCAATTCCAACACCTTATAAGCATAGCGCAATCCTTCAAGCAACACATTGGAATAAACGCCATTCTGTCGATATGCCCGAGAATGATCTTTAAAAATCTGCTTATGGCTGACCATCCCCGACGATGATGCTCCTCCGGTGCGCATGGTCACGAAATCCATGGGGATATACTTTATGCGAATACCGTTTACAAATATCAAACGCAGAAGATTCTCAAAATCGGCAGCCACCTTGAACGAGGTATCAAACGCCCCCCATCGCATATAGATTTTCCGCCGGCAATAAAACGACGGATGAGCCGGCATGAAACCCAGCCTCATCTGCCATGGACGAAATCCTCGAGAGGAATAATAACGTACGTAGGTGTGCAGGTCGGCATCATTGACATAATGAATGTCACCATAAACTGCATCGATAAGCGGATTTTCCAACTCTTTTACAATTCGTTCCAAGACATGGCTAGACGTGTAAAAATCGTCAGAGTTCAACATTCCGACCACATCGCCGGTAGCCATGGCAATTCCCTTGTTCATGGCATCATAAATTCCCCGGTCGGGCTCACTCACACAACGCAGCCGATCTCCAAAAGCCGGTCGATAATGCTCCACTATATCGAGCGTATCGTCGTGCGATGCCCCATCGATTATCAGATACTCGATATCCTTATACGTCTGGTTAAGAACGCTCTCTATCGTATCCTTCAATGTCTTGCCACTATTATAAGTGGCGGTGATAATCGATATTTTCATGCCATTTCCGATAAATCGATGCCATACCGGTCTTTCAGATACGACCGTATTTTCTCCTTGTCGTTGCCACAGGCCTTTTTTATTTCAAAAATCTTGGCATCGACAAGGGTGCGATACCACCAACCTTGAAGAAAAGTCCATATAAATCCGATCTTGCCATCCAAACAAGCCCCTTTAAAAAAGTAGCGGTAACAAAAGTAGGCAAACGAACGCCAGAACAACGGCTGCCGTGCATACTTGTGTTTTTTCATGCGCTTCGACAGTGCCTGACTACTAATGCCTTTATGCTCATCTGTTTCGGCCGCACCCGTCAGGTTGAATTCTATATCCAGTAAATCGACTGCTTCGCGAATGGCATAATTCACATGCTTGTGACAGAACCATGACAAGTCGTTCAAATTATGATCACAAAAGTCATGCTCAAACTCCACGGCACGCCCCTCGGTCAACAGGATATGCTCGTCCATCAACCGTTGTTCACACAAGCCCTTTCCATATTTGAAGGCACGCAGCAACTTCACCGGATAGATGCCTCTTTTCATCCACTCGCCCATAAAGATATGACGGCGATTGAATATCACACCACTCACATCTTCGGGCAAAGAGGGTAACTTGTCTTGCAATTCCTGCACCAACTCAGGTAAAAGATACTCATCGGCATCCAATCGAAGTACCCATTGGGTAGAAATAGGAAGATTGTCCAGAGCCCAATTAAATTGTGCAGCTTGGTTACCTGGCCATTTATGTTCTACAACCTCCGCCCCTAAGTCTGTAGCAATTTCAACTGTTTTATCTGTCGAGAAACAATCTACGACAAACACCTTCGAAGCAAAACGATTAACATTCTCCAGACATCGCCGAATATGTATCTCCTCGTTGTAAGTGAGGATAATCACCGAGATATCAAGCATAAGTGTAGAATATCATTAAACAAGAAAACAAGACAATTTTTATAACAGGCCAAGAAATTATTCTTTAATAACACGCTTTTTGATAAACTTGGCCGGATTTCCACCAACAACTGTCCACGGCTCCACATCTTTAAACACAGCCGCACGAGCACCAACGACAGCTCCTTCGCCTACAGTAACCCCCATGCCAATAAATGCATCAGCCGCCACCCAAGCTTGATCCTCAATCACTATAGGAGCCGTAATTAAATGATTCAATGGGTCACTAATATCGTGAGATGCCGTACAGAGATATGCCCCTTGCGACACCGTTGTGTTTGCACCAATTTTTACCAAAGCCACATTGTAACAATCTACACTAGATGCCAAACACGAATAACTAGCCATCACAAGATTGGCCGGATAATATATCTTAGCCGTAGAATATACAATAGCTGTAGCATCTATTTGAGCGCCAAACAAGCGCAACAGAAATCGTTTCCAGCCACTTCCTACAGAACGAGGCAACCACCGCGCTCCTAATATCCATACCACGCTCCACAACGCTCTTATCAGTTGATGTTTCCGACTTAAAGCATTATGGTACTGCGACAAATCAATCTTCATTTCACTCATAGACAAACTCCGGTTTCTCACCACCATTCAGAATCCACGTATAAAGACGCTTCATCTTCAAGCCTAAGACCTCCACAGAATAGTTCTCTCGCATAAGTCGCTTGCCATTCACCCCCATTGCCAACCGATCTTCTGTCGAAGTGTGAATAGCCTGATATATAGCTTGATTAATCGATGATTGGCTGTTGTCTATCCACCAGCCACAATGATATTTCTCCAACACTTGCCAAGGTGTACCTTTTGATGCAATAACAGGGACACCACGTACCAATGCTTCTGTTACAATATTCCCAAAGTTCTCAAAGTCACTGGGTACAGCCAAATAACTCAATGACATAATCGCATCATCTTTTTCTTTTCCGGTGAGAAATCCGGTAAAACGGACATTTCCAAGACCCAGTCGCTCCACCTCCTTACGGAGGAAGGCTTCGTATTGTATGTCATCAGCCCCGATAATCAGTAATTCGGCATCACGCAACTCATTGCGCAATGCATCAAAAGCATAAATCAATCGCTCAATGCGTTTACGAGGGTGTACACGGCCCAAATAGCCAATGCGCAGACGATTGTTTTTCGGGACAGGTCGTTCAATAATACCCGCAGTCTCTATGGGATTGGGCAATATGGCAACAGGATTGGTAAAACCCAAATCTCTATAATATTTCATTTCTTCCTCGCACGTAGCCTGTATGCATGCGGCTCGCTGCAAATCTTTACGTTGATAGATTGCCAACGATAATTTTTTCACCAGCGGCGAGTGTGCAAGTGCCTGTGGATAAAGCATTCCTCGGAGTGTCATCACATACGGACAATCGTTCCGACGCGAGTATGTAGCGACACTATGCCCCAACCATTGCCACAATCCCTGTACATGATAAAGGTCATATTGTGGAAGATGTTTTAACAGATCAAGCACTCCAGGCATATAACCCAATCGGGCATTGGTAATAGGGGCGGTATAA
>CAJLYN010000173.1 GCA_905210875.1 uncultured Bacteroides sp.
ACGGGTTGTCGATGCGGCCTATGCGTGTATAGCTGTATGAGCTTGAAAAGGTCTCATAAAATACCACCAGACAGTCGCTGCCCCACAGCATGATGTCGCCGGCATTGATTGTGCCGGGGCGGTAGGAGTTGGTGGGCAGGCTTTGTGGCAGGTAGTAAAATTTCTCATTGCCGGCGTGTTCTTCCATTACAACCGTCATCGGGAGCAGCGCTTTGAGTGCGGTGGCGGTAGGATTGTTTTCGAGCGTGGCGGTAAAAGTGGCATTGCCTATTTTTATGTGTATCATATTGGTTTCGGTTGGGTTGTCATTTTCATTGTTGTCATTCTCTTCGGGGTTTTCGACATCGGTGTTTCCCGTCGAACCTTCGTTGTCGTTACCCTCATCAGGAGCAGGAGTTGGCGTTGTCTGTGTCGGGGTATCCGAGGGCATGGGGGGCTCGTCGGTCGAGCAGGCGATGGTACCTGCCGACAGACATACGACGAGCAACAGAATGGAGAGTCGGTTTTTCATGGCAATTATAGTTTTATGTTACGGATAAATCGGGCCGGGTTTCCGGCAACAATCACATTATCGGGTACATCTCGCGTTACGACCGAGCCGGCTCCGACGATGGCATTCTCGCCTACCGTAACGCCCGGCAGTATGACAGCGCCGGCACCTATCCACGCATTGCATTTTATGACCACAGGGCGTGTGTAGACATTGTGCCGCAAATGTGGCTCTTCGGGGTGGTTTTCGGTGATGACACATACCTTGGGCCCGATAAACACATCGTCTTCCAGCGTAATGCCTCCGCGGTCGAGAAACGTGCAGCCCGAGTTGATGAATACATTTTTCCCGAAAGTCGTAAACTGTCCGAATACAGTGTAAAACGGCAGAAACATTCTTACGCTTGGGTCGACGGGTTTCCCGGTGAGTTGCGAGAGTATGTCTCGTATCTCTGCATCGGTATGGTACGACCCGTTCAGTGTCTCTACGAGTTGCATGCCTTTTTCAAAAGCCTTCTGCAAGATGGGATAGTCGGGGTCGCTTTCGAGTATGAGTTCGCCCGCCCTCATTCGTTCAAAAATATCCATGTATGATTTCCTTTTAAGTTCCGATACAAAATTAGGTGATACCGAGCGCCCGGCTTGTATATGGATTGTGGTATGAACAACCCCGATTGCTGATTCTGCCCAGTTTCTGTTTCAGCGTGTTATGAATATTCCTATCTTTGTTCAACTCAAAAAAACGGAGATATGGACAATCCCATCATACAGCTCGACAGCATCGATGCTTACAACAAGCTCTATGGACTGCCTACCTGGCACCCGTTGGTCACGGTGGTAGACCTGACAAAGTCTACACAGGTGGTGAATCATGTGAAGATGAACTACGGTGTTTATGCCCTCTTTCTGAAATACGGAACAGGTTGTACGTTGAAGTACGGACGTCGCTATTACGACTATCAGGAGGGGACGATAGTGAGTTTTGCTCCCGGGCAGCTGATTGGTATCGACAGTGAAGAAGACGAAGTGCGACCGCAGGTCTACGGGCTTATATTCCACCCCGACCTTATTTATGGTACCGACCTGGGTCGGAAAATCAATCGGTACACGTTCTTCTCTTATGCGCAGAACGAAGCGTTGCATCTGTCGGAGTCGGAACATGCCATCGTCATGGATTGTCTGCACAAGATACAGGCCGAGCTGGAATATCCGGTCGACAGTCACAGCAAGGAGTTGCTCTCGGTCAATATCGAATTGTTGCTCGATTATTGTCTGCGGTTTTACGACAGGCAGTTCATCACACGCGAAAAAGTGAACAGCGATATTCTTGAAAAATTCGAGCACTATCTCGACGACTATTTCCGCCAGGGCGAGCCGGCCAAAAACGGATTGCCCACGGTGAAATATTTTGCCGACAAGGTTTTTCTCTCGCCCGGCTATTTCGGCGACCTGGTGAAAAAAGAGACCGGTCGCACGGCGCAGGAGTATATACAGGATAAAATCATCGATCTCTCCAAGAAGATGCTGCTCGGCGGCCGGCAGAGCATCAGTGAGATTGCCTATGCGCTGGGCTTTCTCTATCCACAGCATTTCAGTCGGCTGTTCAAAAAACGCATAGGTTGTACGCCCAACCGTTTCCGCGAGGAGAATTGACGCAATCTCTGAGGTGTGTTCTTCCGGTCGGGCATTGTTCTCGCCCGGCTTACATCTTACCGATGCCGGGGCGGTATCGGGCGCTTCGTTAAATTTTATTGCGGCAGGAGAGAGGTCGGCCCGAATTGTGTAATTTTGTGCCCTCGAAGAAAAAAACGGTCCTTCCCGGGAATATACACTCTATGCACCAGCAAAGAAAAGATTTGTTGCAGTTTGTGCGCAGCGGTCGTCCCATGACGGTGCGCCAGCAGATTTATTTGGCAGCTCAGTTGAGCCTGCCCTCGATTTTTGCGCAGATTTCGTCGGTCGTCATGCAGTATATCGATGCCTCGATGGTGGGTAGTCTAGGAGCGAATGCCGCAGCCTCCATCGGACTTGTGTCGACGACGACGTGGCTCTTTATGGGGTTGTGCAGTTCGGTGGCGGCCGGATTTGCCGTGCAGGTGGCCCATCTGCTCGGGGCCAAAGACGACCGTGGCGCCCGTGCCGTTTTGCGTCAGGCTCTTGTCCTGTCGTCGGTTTTCGCGCTCCTGTTGGCGACGGTAGGGGGCAGTATCAGCCACGCCCTGCCCCGTTGGCTTGGAGGCGATGAGGCCATTCTCTCCGATGCCTCCACCTATTTTCTCATATATGCACTCTCGTTGCCGTTTCTCCAACTCCATATGCTGGCCGGCAGTATGTTGCGGTGCAGCGGCAATGTGTCGGTGCCGAGCATCCTGAATGTGCTGATGTGTCTCCTCGATGTCGTGTTCAATCTCTTCTTGATATTTCCAACCCGGGAATATGAGATTGGCCAATACGATATTCTCCTGCCCGGAGCCGGGCTGGGGGTAAAAGGGGCGGCGCTGGGTACGGCGCTTGCCATGGTCGTTACCGCGCTGCTCATGTTGTATTTTCTCTGTTTCCGCTCGCCCGAACTGCGTTTGTGGCGGCGAAGGGAGAAACTGGTATTCGACCGCACTTGCCTGCATCGGGCCCTGCGCATCGGCGCCCCTATGGGTGGTGAGCGGTTTGTGATGTGTGGTGCACAAATCATGTCGACCGTCATTGTCGCTCCGTTGGGAATCTATGCCATCGCCGCCAACTCTTTCGCTATTACGGCCGAGAGCCTTTGTTATATGCCTGGATACGGAATAGCCGATGCCGCTACGACACTGGTAGGGCAGAGCCTCGGGGCCCGTCGTCTCGACTTGGCCCGTCGGTTTGCCCGCATTACGGTCATTATGGGTATGGCCGTCATGACGGTGATGGGGGCAGTCATGTACCTGGCGGCTCCGTTCATGATAGGTATCATGACACCCGATGCCGAGGTCGTTTCGCTGGCGGTTTCGGTGTTGCGCATTGAGGCCTTTGCCGAGCCTATGTTTGCGGCGGCCATTGTCTCCTACGGTGTTTTTGTTGGGGCCGGAGATACGCTTATACCCGCCTCGATGAATCTGGTGAGCATCTGGGCGGTGCGGCTCACACTGGCCGCATTGCTGGCTCCTATCCTGGGGCTGCGGGGTGTGTGGATAGCCATGTGTATAGAGTTGTGTTTCAGAGGGTTGATATTTCTGGCCCGCATGAAGTGGGGCCGCTGGATAGGCCGTCTGTAAAGACCGTATTCCGGGTTTGTAAAACGGGAATCTGTATACAGCATTTGCCTGCTGCATTGTCTATTTTTGTAACGTAAAAAAGTACCGTATAAAAATCTTCTTGTCTATGAAACAGATAAAAAATGCCGAATTTGGTGGCGAGCGCCCTTTGTTTGCATCGCAAGACCTTTATCTCGAAAATGTAACGATTCATGCCGGTGAGTCGGCTTTGAAGGAGTGTGCCCGCGTAGAAGCCGTAAATTGTCGTTTCGAAGGAAAATATCCTTTCTGGCACAACGACGGTTTTGTCGTGCGTCATTGCCTATTTACCGAAGGGGCGCGTGCCGCCTTGTGGTATTCGCGTCATCTCCAAATGAGCGATACGCTGGTTGAGGCACCGAAGATGTTCCGTGAGATGGACGATATTCATCTCGAAAATGTTCAGTTGCCGCATGCGGCCGAGACCCTCTGGTATTGTCGTAATGTTGTTTTGAAGAATGTCGAAGTGAAAGAGGCCGACTATCTTTTCATGCACAGCGAGAATATACACATTGAGGATTATCGTCAGCAAGGAAACTATTCGTTCCAGTATTGTCGCAATGTAGAGATACGCCGTGCTGTCATCGATTCGAAAGATGCCTTTTGGAATTCCGAGAATGTTACGGTCTACGACTCCGAGATAGACGGCGAGTATCTGGGCTGGCATTCACACAATCTGCGATTGGTCAACTGCAAGATATCGGGCACGCAACCCCTCTGTTATGCACATGATTTGGTGCTGGAAAATTGTATTTTTGCGCCCGATGCCGACCTGGCTTTTGAGTACAGTACCGTTCATGCCACCATCAATAGTCCGGTACACAGTGTAAAGAATCCGCGGAGCGGCTGCATCGTGGCTCAGAGTTACGGAGAGATTATTCTCGACGAGAATATAAAGGCTCCGGCCGATTGTCGGATAAAGGTGTTTGGTGAAGAATAAAAACGGTTGTATATGAAGTATGATTTCGATGAAGTGATACCTCGCCGGGCAACGGGCTCTTACAAATGGGACTCGTCGCCTCGCGAAGATGTGTTGCCCATGTGGGTGGCCGATATGAACTCCCCCCCCGTGCCCACCATCCAGGAAGCCATTATCGAGCGCACCAACCACCCCGCGTTTGGCTACTTCAACCCCACCGATGAATACTTCGATTCCATCATCCGGTGGCAGGCAAAGCGCAACGGCGTGCAGGGTCTGACCAAGGAGTGCATCGGCTACGAGAACGGCGTGCTGGGCGGCGTGATCAGCGCCCTGAACTGCGTCTGCTCCAAGGGCGACAAGATCCTGATCCACAGCCCCACCTACATCGGTTTCACCATGAG
>CAJLYN010000174.1 GCA_905210875.1 uncultured Bacteroides sp.
GTTCACCGGGTTGTCGCTTTGCGGGTCGCCCGACGTGCCGTCGGTTACAATGATGCGGGCCGACCCGTTGCCCGGGCAGTTCTGTGTGTAGGCAAAAAGCGCCGATACCGAAAATTGGGCTTTGGCCGAGGTGGCAACCTTCCCGTCTATGTCGAATCTGATGCGGTAGCGGCCCGGTGCAAGAGCCGGCAGGAGAGCTTCATCCTCTTTTGTCTCTCCTATCCGGGTGTCGGTCACGGTGAGGTGTCGCGACAGGAGCGGGGTGGAGTCCTGGTGGGCAAAAAGGTGCATGACCACGCTGTCGGCCCGGGAGTAGGAGTATGCAAACGATGTCTCCCTCCCCGGATATATCACTTCGGGAACAGTCGCGTAAAAGAGCGGCGGTAAGGCTCAGGTAGAGATTTCGCAGGCAGCCGATACGGGGGTAGCCGGCGTATCGATCCATCTGGCTTTCGCAGGCCGAGAGCCACTCTTCGAGTTGTGGCGTTTGGGGTGTCATTACCTCTCCGGCAGATATCAGTGCTTCGGTCGAGAGGGGCAGTGTCTCATACGTCCGGTAGAGCGCGAGCAGTCGGCCCGCGTAGGCCGAGTCGGGAGCCTGCTCTTGCAGGAAGCGTTCGCGGTTGAGGCGTGCGAGAAAAACGAATGGCGATTGCGGCGTGTCGCTGCGCAGGGCGCAGAGCCGGTCGTAGAGTCCGATGATACGGCGACGCAGGTTGTGGCTCAGCGACCCTTCCGGGCTTGACAGCATGGTAGTGTCGATGCGGAGCAGCCACTCTTCGGATACCAACGGGGTGGGGTATCGGGCTATCAGAGCCCGGTACATGTCGATGGCCTGCTGGGCCAAAAAATCATAAACGGTTGCTTCCTGCCGATGGTCCGGCGTATCGCCCGCAGGCAGAAACGGAAAGCGGGAACACGGGGTTGAGAAGAGAAGTTTTTCGGCTTGTAACGACTGCTCGGTCAGGTCTATGATGGCGGCCGCAAAGCTTTCGGTGTCCCATTCCCGCATATCGGCCGGCGGTTCGGCCAACCTTCCCCGTTGCTGTATGGCCCCGCTATGGCGTTCGTAGTAGCGGTGCAGCAACGATGCTTCGTAGCGGTGCAGCAACGATGCTTCGTAGCCGTACAGCAACGATTGTGAGGCCGTGTCGGGGCAGAGTCGTGCTTGTGTGTCGATATATGCAATCAGCGACGGCAGACTGTCTTCGGTCAAGAGCAACTGGTATTCGCAGCCGTCGATGAGGTAGCCGGTCGCTGCCGGGTATGCTTTTCTGTCGAGCGCCTTTTCAAGGCGCTCTCTGGTGAGGCGCAGGCTGTCAGTCGGATTTTCGGGTCGCTCCCGACCGACTGTCGGTTGTGCCAATGCCGGCAGGAGAAAAAGAAATATGATAAGTTTGAAGATGTTCCTGTAATTCATGGCAAGAAATGTTATGCGTAGAAAAGGAAGACTCGGAAATGCGGTGGATTTTACGGTTCTTCGAATGTTATAGTGACAAATATACGAAAAGAAGAGTCACGATACAAGCAGAAATAACTTTTCGAGTTTGACTGTGCCGGACTTATATTCTACCCCCATAATGAAAGTTGGCAGTAGCGCGAATAGTATAATGAGCTTTTTGTTCGTGACTTTGTGATTTGTCGTTTTTTTTGTTACAACTATTGGCTTATGAAAAGAATTTTCGGGGAAGAGGTGAGACGAAATGAGAAAACTATATTTATGATTATCAATAATATATATGTTCTCTGTAAATAATTTACTATAATAATTAGTTCTAGGAATAAAAATATACCTAGGATTTAAAATATTGTTTGTTGTCTTTGCAAAGAAGTAAGTAGTCATTTTAGGAGGTTATATAAAACAGAAAAGAGATGAAACGCTCGACAATACAAGATGCTATGTTTCCGGCTTGTCCTGTAAGGAATGTTTTGGCGAGATTATGTGATAAGTGGGCCTTGCTGGTCATATACATTCTCGACCGTTCGGGTAGAGAATGTATGCGTTTTAAAGAGTTAAAGCAACAGATGCCAGACATTTCACAACGAATGCTGACCATGACTTTGCGCACCCTGGAAGCGGATGGATACATAACGCGGACTGTCTTTCCGGAGATTCCTCCTCGCGTGGAATATGCTCTGACAGAAAGAACGAAAGCCTTGAAACCTGTTCTTGATTCACTGTTACAGTGGGCCGTTGATAACATGGATAGTATCATGCATGATCGTAGAGTATTCAAGGCCAAAGACGAATGAAGACTTATTAAAAAAGTGAAGAAATGAAAGCTGCTCAGATAAAAAAGTATGCAAAAGAAATAAGAGTCACAGTCAATGAAATTCCTGTACCGGAACCAAAAGAAAATGAAGTTTTGATACAGGTAAAGGCTGCGGCTGTTAATCCTGTGGATATTCTGATTGCTTCCGGGCGTGTAAGACTGATTCAGGATTATGCCATGCCCCTTACCTTAGGAAATGAGTGTTCGGGTATTGTCGAGAAGGTCGGCGTTGGAGTAAAAGATTTTCACGTAGGCGATAAAGTTTATACGCGGCTTCCCATAAAGAAAATAGGAGCCTTTGCCGAATATGTTGCCGTCGACTGCAAAGCTGTGGCCAAAATGCCTTCGGAATATGATTTTGTTTCGGCGGCGGCAATTCCTTTGACCGGGCTGACTGCCTATCAGGGCCTTGTCGAGGAACTGAATGTTCAACCCGGCAATACGTTGTTGATAACTGGAGCTTCGGGAAGTTTTGGGCAGATTGCCGTACCGATGGCTAAGGCAATGGGCCTACATGTCATTGTAACCGGAAATGCTCGTTCCAGGGAAAAGTTTTGTCAAATGGGTGTCGATCGGTATATCGATTACAAGAAAGAAAACTATTGGGAGATTCTGTCTGCAATCGACTATGTCATAGACACATTGGGGGCAACCGAGTTTGCCCATGAACTCTCTGTTTTGAGAGCGGGTGGCCGATTGCTTAGCCTGCGAACATCTCCAAACAGGTTGTTTGCCGAGCAAAATGGCTTTTCGTGGTTTAAAAGAGCCTTGTTTACCATCGCTGGCCGCAAGTACGACAAAGCCGCTGAAAAACAGAATAAAGAGTATCGATTCATCTTTGTCCGGTCAGATGGCAATCAACTTGGCAAGGTAACAGAGATTGTTGAAAAAAATGAAATCGTTCCGGAGATAGATCCACATATATTCTCTTTGTCCGATGTAAATGAAGCATTGCAGCTCGTCGGTACAGGATCACTTAAAGGGAAGGTCGTGATTCGAGTGCAATAACACCTCTTTCTATCGGAATAAAGATTCTAAGAAATTTTTTTTGGCTGATAGAGAAAGAACAAGTGGATACAATAAAAATACGAGATATGAAAATTTATGAAATCTGTTTTAGCCCCACAGGTGGAACAAAAAGGGTTTCGGAATGTCTGGCCAAAGAATGGAGCAAGGAATTTATAAGCATTGATTTGTCCGATTCTCAAAAGAACTTTCATCAAGTTTCTCTTACAAGTGAAGATGTCGCTCTAATTGCCGTTCCCTCTTATGGTGGGCGTGTGCCTGCTCCTGCCGCGGAGCGCATCGGTCAGATTCGAGGTAATGGTGCAAAAGCAATCATCGTTTGTGTTTATGGAAATCGGGCCTATGACGATACCTTACTTGAGCTTTCGGATTGTGTGCGGCAAGTCGGATTTTCTGTTGTTGCAGCTATTGCGGCCATTGCAGAACATTCAATAGCTCATCGGTATGCAACCAACCGTCCCGATGAAAATGATTATAAAAGATTGAAAGAATTTGCAGGCATGATTGGAGAGAAGTTGAATCATAAAGATTATACCGAGCCGGTGGTGCCTGGGCATAGACCTTACAAAAAAGGAGGTAAGGCCGGTATAGTGCCCAGAGCCACCCGGGCATGTACAGTCTGTGGTATTTGTGTTTCAAAATGTCCTGTTGGCGCGATTGACAAATGCAATCCCTCGAAAGTGAATAAGAGTGCCTGTATCTCTTGCATGCGTTGCGTTACGGTGTGCCCACATAATGCAAGAAAAGTTAATGGGATACTTCTTGCCATAGTGAACATGATGCTCAAAAAGGCATGCTCCGAAAGAAAAGAATGTGAGTTATATATTTGATAGTTGGACGGCAGAGAAACCTTATCTTTTTATGAAGTTATAAATCTCTTGTTATAAAATTTCTTATTTAGGCTCATTCTTCGTATTTTTGTCCGTAGAAAAACCTATCCGAAACATGGAAAAAACAGAAAGAGACGCCATCGTACGTCTGATAAAACGGGAAGTGGTGCCGGCCATAGGTTGTACCGAGCCGATTGCCGTAGCTTTGTGTGTGGCAAAAGCCGCACGATTGTTGGGAAAAGTACCTGAGAAAATTGAAGTCCTGTTGAGTGCCAATATCCTGAAAAACGCCATGGGTGTGGGTATACCGGGAACGGATATGATAGGGTTGCCCATTGCTGTGGCGCTTGGTGCATTGGCCGGGAATCCCGACTACCAGCTCGAAGTGCTCAAAGATATTACCCCCGCAGATGTGGAGCGGGGCAAACAGTTGATTGCCGAACAACGTATCGACATACAATTGAAAGCTGATATTTCAGAGAAACTCTACATCGAAGTGATAGTTTGTGCCGGTAGCGACAAAGCTGTGGCAATTATAGCCGGCGGGCATACCACGTTTGTGTATGAAGAGCGCAACGGTCAGGTGTTGCTCGACCACCGTACCTCTTCGTCCGATGAGGAAGACGATGATGATTGCGGCCTCACTTTGCGAAAAGTGTATGATTTTGCTCTTACTGCTCCCCTCGACGAGATAGAATTTATTTTGGAGTCGGCCCGTCTCAACAAGGCTGCTGCCGAAGCCTCTTTCAAGGGCCGTTACGGTCACTCGCTGGGTCGTTCGCTGCGCGACGATTACGAACGTCGGGTCATGGGCGACAGTGTTTTTACCCACATACTCTCCTATACGTCGGGGGCTTGCGATGCCCGCATGGCCGGTGCAATGATTCCAGTCATGAGTAATTCGGGCAGCGGAA
>CAJLYN010000175.1 GCA_905210875.1 uncultured Bacteroides sp.
GAGCCCATCAAAGCACGGTTGGCATCGTCATGCTCCAAGAATGGAATCAATGAAGCCGCAATTGAGGCAATCTGCGTAGGCGACACGTCCATCAGCGAAACCTCTTCGGGTGAAACGACAGGGAAGTCGGCATTCTGACGGGCCTTAACGCGAGAGTTGACAAAGGTACCATCGTCATTCAATGGGGCATTTCCTTGTGCTATGATATGACCCTCTTCAACCTCGGCGGTCATATATTCTATGCCATTCTCAGAGAGATCCACCTTTCCGTCTTTAACCTTACGGTAAGGAGTCTCGATAAATCCGAGGTCATTGATTTTGGCATAAACGCAAAGCGACGAAATAAGACCGATGTTAGGACCCTCAGGAGTCTCAATAGGACAAAGACGTCCGTAGTGCGTATAGTGCACGTCGCGCACCTCAAATCCCGCACGCTCGCGAGAAAGTCCACCAGGGCCGAGTGCCGACATACGACGTTTGTGCGTCATCTCGGCCAGAGGGTTGGTCTGGTCCATGAACTGCGAGAGAGCATTTGTTCCGAAGAAGGTGTTGATGACCGAAGATATGGTCTTCGCATTGATCAGGTCAATGGGGGTAAACACCTCGTTGTCGCGCACATTCATGCGCTCACGAATGGTCCGTGACATACGTGCGAGACCTACGCCGAACTGATTGTAGAGTTGCTCTCCCACGGTGCGCACACGACGGTTGCTCAGGTGGTCGATATCATCGACATCGGTTTTGGAGTTGATAAGCTCTATCAGGTACTTGATAATGGCAATAATGTCTTCTTTGGTAAGTACCTTTATATCGGGAGAAATAGATAAGTTGAGTTTCTTGTTGATACGGTAACGTCCTACTTCGCCGAGGTCGTAACGTTTTTCCGAGAAAAAGAGGTTGGTAATGACCTCGCGGGCACTGGCATCATCGGCCGGCTCGGCATTACGCAACTGACGGTAAATGTATATAACGGCCTCTTTTTCAGAGTTACTCGGGTCTTTTTGCAACGTATTGTAGATAATGGCATAATCGGAGAGATTGTTTTCTTCCTTATGCAGGAGAATCGTGGGGACACCCGTCTCGAGAATCATGTCGATGTGCTGTTCTTCGAGCACGACCTCACGTTCTATAACCACTTCGTTGCGTTCGATAGAAACAACCTCGCCGGTATCCTCGTCGGCATAATCTTCTACCCATGTTCTCAACACGCGGGCGGCCAGACGACGACCGATAGCTTTCTTGAGGTTGGTCTTCGTTACTTTCATCTCTTCGGCCAGACCGAAGATTTCCAGAATGTCTTTATCGCTTTCAAAACCGATGGCACGTAACAGAGTCGTCACGGGCAGTTTCTTCTTGCGATCGATATAGGCATACATCACATTGTTGATGTCGGTGGCAAACTCTATCCAAGAACCTTTGAATGGAATGATTCGCGCCGAATAAAGCTTGGTACCGTTGGCATGAATGCTTTGTCCGAAAAAGACGCCGGGAGAACGGTGCAACTGAGAGACGACAACACGCTCGGCACCGTTGATAACAAACGTACCCTTCTCGGTCATATAAGGAATGGGGCCGAGATAGACGTCTTGAATGACCGTATCAAAATCTTCGTGATCGGGGTCGGTGCAATAAAGTTTGAGCTTGGCTTTCAGGGGCACACTGTATGTAAGACCGCGCTCCAAACACTCGTCAATCGTGTAACGAGGCGGGTCGATATAATAGTCGAGAAATTCGAGGACAAAGTTGTTCCGGGTATCGGCGATAGGGAAATTCTCAGCAAAGACCTTATACAAGCCCTCATTTTTACGTTTCTCGGGGGGTGTGTCGAGTTGCAAAAAGTCTTTGAACGACTTCAACTGCACTTCGAGGAAATCGGGATAAGGAAGAGGATTCTTTATCGAGGCAAAGTTTACCCGTGGTTTACCTATATTTTGAGACATTTGTCAGTGTTGGTTAATTGAACTTATAAATTATAGACACAAAAAGGTAAAGAGGCCTCTGAAAAGGTCTCTTTACCAAAAGTCCTGAATAACAGGAATTTGTTATTTAAGTTCAACTTCAGCGCCGACTTCTTCGAGTACTTTTTTCAGCGCTTCAGCATCGGCTTTGGCCAAACCTTCTTTGATGGTGTTAGGAGCACCGTCAACGAGATCTTTGGCTTCTTTCAGACCGAGGCCAGTGTGCTCTTTCACAGCCTTAACAACTGCGAGTTTGTTAGCGCCAACACCTTTCAATACAACATCGAAAGAGGTTTTTTCTTCCTCAACAGCTGCACCAGCAGCGGCGGGAGCAGCAACAGCAACTGCTGCAGCGGCGGGTTCAATGCCATACTCCTCTTTGAGGATCTGAGCCAACTCGTTTACTTCTTTTACGGTCAGGTTTACCAATTGTTCTGCAAAAGCTTTCAAATCTGCCATTTTCGTATAGTTTAATTGTTATTTTACTTCTGTTATTTGTAAAAAGGGTTATCGTTCTGATAGAGTTTGCAACACTCCGTGGAGGGTAGAACCGCCAGACTGCAAAGCCGAAACAACGTTCTTGACAGGCGATTGCAGCAATGCAATGACGTCGGCGATAAGTTCGTTCTTGCTCTTGATAGCTACCAAAGCATCGAGTTGATCAGCTCCATAGAAGCTTTCTTCTACATAGGCTGCTTTGAAACCCAGTTGACTGTTGTCTTTCATGAAAGACTTAATCAATTTGGCAGGAGCATTACCTGTGTTGGAGAGCATCAATGTTGTAGAGCCTTTCAAGCTACCGAAAAGTGATGAATAATCGGTATCGAGGCTTTCCATAGCTTTTTTCAGCAAGGTATTTTTTACAACCAGCAATTTGATGTCGTTTTTGTAGCATTCACGGCGCAGATTGGAGGTTTTCTCGGCATTCAACGCAGTGGTCTCGGTCAAATATACGTGGGTGTATTCTTTAAGAGTGGCAGTAATCTGCTCGATTACGGTGGCTTTATCTTCCTTTCTCATAATTCGGTCTCCTTTTAAATCTCATCTACAGATTTGGGTTCGATCTTGATACCGGGGCTCATCGTACTCGAAAGATATATACTCTTCATGTAAGTACCTTTGGCGGTAGCAGGTTTCAGCTTGTTCAGCATCGCAATAAACTCTTTTGCATTCTCGCGAATCTGATCGGCGCTGAAAGATATCTTACCGATAGAGGTGTGAACGATACCGTTTTTATCGACTTTGAAATCGATTTTACCCTGTTTTACTTCTTTCACAGCTTTGCCAACTTCGTTGGTCACGGTTCCACTCTTGGGGTTAGGCATGAGGCCACGGGGACCCAGTACACGACCCAGAGCACCGATTTTACCCATCACTGAGGGTTGGGTAATGATTACATCTACATCGGTCCAACCACCTTTGATTTTGTCGATATATTCATCGAGACCTACATAGTCGGCTCCGGCAGCCTTAGCATCTGCTTCCTGGTCAGGAGTACACAAGGCAAGTACACGCACTTGTTTACCTGTTCCATGAGGCAACGACACAACGCCGCGTACCATCTGATTGGCTTTACGAGGATCGACACCCAGACGGACATCGATATCTACCGAAGCATCAAACTTGGTAAAGGTGACATCCTTCACCAGTTGAGCAGCTTCTTTCAGTGAATAGGTTTTCCCTGCTTCAATTTTCTCGGAAGCCAACTTTTGATTTTTTGTCAGTTTACTCATTTCAATTGAAGTTTATTAGTTATTGGTCGGGAATTCCCCACTTATGGATATACCCATACTTCTCGCTGTTCCGGCAACCATTTTCATGGCCGATTCCAAAGTGAAGCAGTTCAGGTCGACCATCTTGTCTTGGGCAATGGTCTTTACTTGTTCCCAGGTAATGGTAGCCACTTTCTTACGGTTAGGCTCAGCCGAACCGCTCTTAATCTTAGAGGCTTCCAGCAACTGGATGGCAACGGGCGGGGTTTTAACAACAAAATCAAACGATTTGTCGCTGTAATAGGTAATGATTACAGGCAACACCTTTCCTGCCTTGTCCTGAGTACGGGCATTGAATTGCTTGCAAAACTCCATGATATTGATACCCTTGGAACCAAGAGCGGGACCTACGGGAGGAGAGGGGTTTGCTGCACCACCTTTGATCTGCAATTTGATTTGTCCAGCAATTTCTTTAGCCATTTGTTTACATTTTTGATTGTTATATCCGAAAGATAAGCCCTATGCGTAACATCACAAGACTATTCTTTCTCTACTTGCATGAATCCCAATTCCAACGGCGTTTTCCGTCCGAATATCTTAACCATGACTTTGAGCTTTTTCTTCTCATTGTTCACCTCTTCGATGACACCGCTAAAACCATTGAAAGGGCCATAAGTAACTTTCACAGTTTCTCCTACAACATAGGGAATCATTACTTCGTCGGCCTCCTGAATGGCATCGACTGCGCCCAACATACGGTTGACTTCGGATTGTCTCAAAGGATCGGGATTGGTTGTCCCGCCCAAAAATCCGATAACATTTGTCGTGTTGCGCAACCGATGGGCTACTTCACCTACAAGGGTCGCTTCGACCAAGACATAACCGGGATAGAGATTTCTCTCTTTGGTTATCTTCTTGCCGTTGCGCACCGAATAAACTTTCTCGGTGGGAATCAACACCTGATAAACAAAATCGCCGAGGTCGGTATTCTTGATTTCAGCATCAAGATATTCCTTAACTTTCGCTTCTTTACCGCTTATGGCACGCAAAACGTACCAGCCTCTTTTCGTATCAGACATGAAAGACCCTCCGAATTAGAAAATTTTTTCGTAGATAAATTCCATGAGATGCTCAAAGACCTGATCCATCGCAAAAATAACTATGGCAATAACAAGGGAAGCAAACATAACTACCACAGCACTGTTGCTCAGTTCTGCCCGCGTGGGCCAGGATACTTTATGAACGAGTTCGTTGTACGACTCCTTTATATCTGCAAGTATTTTTTTCATTTTTTCCAGAGTTAGCACGGGTCGAGAGACTCGAACTCCCGACACCTGGTTTTGGAGACCAGTGCTCTA
>CAJLYN010000176.1 GCA_905210875.1 uncultured Bacteroides sp.
GGGGAATGATGAAATAGAACGCATAGATTTTTAAGCGAGGCATCATACCCCATTTACACAAAAGTAGTGATAAATTTTGAAGAGAATCTGAAATATCCCGATTTATTACAGATGTCAGATTGATTGTTGAAAGTCGGAATTATTGTAGATACCAGCACTCATTAAAAACTTTCTAAAACCGTTACAGGTGCCGGCAAAATATCAGCAAAAAGCCTTTTATTTCATGCGGGAGAAACTTCTCCCGCATGAAATAAAAGCATTGGCACAGGGGGCTCTCTATCTATCGACGGATAGGTGTCAGCTTGATAAGGAAGCCTCCGCCGTTGTGTGTCTTTATATCAACGTTGTCTCTGCGGGAGAATACCGCATTAGTTATGGTACACGTTGTTCCTTCGGCGTCTTGTATAAGCGTAGCTTCGTATTTTTTATGAGACAGAAAAGATAGGTCGACAGTTATACTCTGTGCCTGAGAAGAGAGTGCTGCCACATACCATGTTTCACCTTTCCGGCGAGCCATTAGCACACAAGAGCCTATTTCACTCGGCGGGAGGACAATTGTTTCGTCCCATGCAACTGGAATGTCCAGAAAAATGTCTTTTGCCGGGTGGAGAATATATTCCTCGGGGCGTCCGCTGTAACAGCGGAATGGCGAAAAGAAGATGACTGTCGTGGCAATCTGATGGGCTTCGGTGGTATTCCCTTTCCAGTTTCTTCCGTTTCGGCCCGTATTACCGAGAAAAAGCGGCGTATAGTCGGCATGCCCCGATAGGAAACGTGTAAATGGGGTGATAACATTTTGTGCGGCGTCGGCACCCGATTCCATGCCTCGGATACCTTCGCGGGATATTTCGTTGGGGTAGGTGTATTCTAAGCCGGTGGGTTTGTTTGAACCGTGAAAAATGACTACTAATCCCATTTCTGCGGCTTCTTTCAGCGTTTCTTCATAATATCGGGTAATGTCTTGACTTTCACTGTTGAAAAAGTCAAGTTTTACTCCCGACACACCGGCTTCTTTACAGCGAAGGAAAAATTCCCGGCGTTTCTCCGGCAATGCGATGCTTTCAATGCCTTTTCTTCTGGGATATGATTTCCACACGACAATCTTTACACCTTTCCCGCTGGCGTACGATGTGAGTTCGGCAAGCAGCTGCCATGCATCTAAATTACGTGCGGTTTCTTTCCAATGGCTCCAACCTTCGTCGACCAGTACATACGGGGCATGAAGTTCTGCTGCCCAATCGACAAACTTTTTCATCTCAGCGGGTGTAACATCATATCCGGTAAGCCAGCTCCACAGACAGTTACCCGTTTGTATCCAATCGGTATTTCCTTTGAAAACAGGCGAGAGCGCATCGGATACATCGCTTATTATATCGTTGTTAACCAATTCGTTCAGCGACCCAACCATAATGATGCGCCAAGGGGTGGCAATGCTTCCGGCAAGTCGTGTGTAGCCATCGAGATGAGCTTGAAATCCCTTGGGTGAAACAACCGATAATTCCATTCCTGCAAAATTGCTCAGTCCACCTTCGGTAATTACGGCATATATACCCGATGGATATTCTATGGTAACCGGTGGTCCTGCAACAACCGATGGAGGTAGTTCTCCTGTGCAATATGACTTATAAAGGCCTTCATAAGAGACAATATTGTCTTGCAACCATGTTTGACATTTTAGTGGAAGACAGAAGGTGGTCAAGTCGTTGATGTCGGTCATCTTTTCTTGTGAGAGCAGATATCGGAAAGCTATCCCCGAGTCATAAATTCTGAATTCGACAAGAAAATCTTGGCCCGATTGGCTGGTTGCCTTCGTAATAATTGTACGGTATCTGTTGTAGGCTTCTTTATGAGCTCCTCTTGTAGGATAGCGAGAGACCGTATTGCCTTTGTTGAGAAATGAAAGTGCGGTAACGTGATTTCCCAAAGTGTCGTTATTGGCTGTCCAACATAGGGCGGACGGAGTAATTATATACCCATTCTTATATTGTATGGCATATTGAAGTTCATTCTCTTTTAAACCGATTTGTATGGAAATCTTTTTGGAAGGAGAATAGAATGTTTGATAATTTTGTTCCGCGGCAAAAGAGACAATGCAAGGGAGAAGCATTGCCATAATGGTGAAAACTTTTTTCATGGTATCAGGTGGCTTTTTCTTCACTTTTGCAAGTTTAGGAAATATCTTTTGGGAGGAGAATCCTAAATATATTAAAATATATTAAAGAAAAGGCGAAGCGGGAATCTGCTCGCGCAGACACCCGCTCCTGAATTCATCACATTATGCTTATTAAGTGCTAGAGAAGCTACGCTCACGCGCCACTATACGTTAAATCTCTGTTTGTCTTGCTTCACTTATAAAACACCTCTTTTTAAAAAAGGTTCGTTTGTGAGTGTTTTTTTCTAAAAAACGATTATGTAAAATTCAGGACGAAAGAATGTGGGGCAGGGGAATAGCATATTTCGTCCATTCTCCGTACCTTTGCCGGGAAACAAACACTGAGGCGTGGAAGAAGATTTTTTGCAAGAACTGAACGAGCAGCAGCGTGAGGCGGTTCTCTACAACGATGGCCCGTCGCTGGTCATTGCCGGAGCGGGGTCGGGAAAGACCCGCGTACTCACCTATAAAATAGCCTATCTGCTGAATACGGGAAATTATTCTCCCTATCAGATATTGGCCCTTACCTTTACCAACAAGGCCTCGCGCGAGATGAAGGAGCGCATCGCTTCGGTCGTTGGCGGTGCCACGGCCTCACGGTTGTGGATGGGCACCTTTCACTCGATATTCTCACGTATCCTGCGTACACATGCCGAGCGGATAGGCTTCTCACGCGACTTTACGATTTACGACCAGTCCGACTCGCGCAGCCTCATAAAGACGATTATCAAGGAGATGTCGCTCGACGACAAAATCTATAAACCTGCTACCGTGCAGGCGGTTATCTCCAACGCCAAGAATGCCCTCATCACCCCAGCGGCCTATGCTGCAAATGCCGCCTTGTACGAGGTCGACGTGAAGTCGAAGCGGCCCCTTATCCGCGATATATACAAGACCTATTGGAGCCGTTGTGCCCGGGCCGGGGCGATGGACTTCGACGACCTGCTGCTCTATACCAATATTCTCTTCCGTGATAACCCCGACGTGTTGGAGTTTTACCAAGACCAGTTTGGCTACCTTCTGGTCGATGAGTATCAGGATACCAACTTTGCCCAGCACCTTATCGTCAACCAGCTGGTGAAGAAACACCATCACCTCTGCGTCGTAGGCGACGATGCACAGAGCATCTATTCATTCCGCGGTGCCAACATCAGCAATATACTTAACCTCCAAAAGGAGTATCCCGACTTCAAGGTTTTCAAACTCGAACAGAATTACCGCTCCACCCAGACGATTGTGGCTGCGGCCAACAGCCTTATCGCCAAAAACAAGGAGCAGATACCCAAGCAGATATTCTCGCACAACGCCGTGGGAGCGAAGATTCCCGTCGTCAGTGCCTATTCCGACTTTGAGGAGGGCTATCTTATTGCCAACCGCATTGCCACGATGCGCGTGGCCACGGCCTCGGATTATTCCGACTTTGCTATATTGTATCGCACCAATTCCCAGTCGCGTATCTTCGAGGAGGCGCTGCGCAAGCGCAATATTCCCTACCGCATCTATGGCGGCCAGTCGTTTTATCAGCGCAAGGAGATAAAAGATGTGGTGGCCTATTTCCGGCTGTCGGTAAATCCGGCCGACGAGGAGGCCCTCAAACGGGTTATCAACTACCCGGCGCGCGGTATCGGCAACACCACGGTGGCCAAAGTCATGGCTTGTGCCGAGACGCAGCAGGTCTCGCTGTGGGATGTCGTGAGCCGCCCTGTGGAGTATGGTCTTGCCGTGAATGCCTCGACGCAGAACAAGTTGATGGCTTTTGCCGAACTGATACGCTCTTTTGCGGAGATGAGCGCAACGGCCAGTGCCTACGAACTGGCCGACGCCGTGGTGCGCCGTTCGGGTATCATGGCCGACATTTACGCCGACCACTCGCCCGAGAACATGAGCCGGCAGGAGAACGTGCAGGAGCTGCTCAACGGCATACAGGATTTCTGTAACCTTCGCAGGGAGGAAGGTCGCGATGCCGTTGCACTCTCCGATTTTCTGGCCGAGGTTTCGCTGGCCACCGATCAGGATAGCGACGACGATGGCGACGACAACCGCGTTACCCTCATGACGGTGCATGCCTCGAAAGGGTTGGAGTTCCGCCATGTCTTTGTCGTCGGGCTTGAAGAGGAGCTCTTCCCCGCCGCCATGGCCATGGGGAGTGCCCGGGAGTTGGAAGAGGAGCGGCGTCTTCTCTATGTGGCCATCACCCGTGCCAAAGAGACCTGTCTGCTCTCTTATGCTGCCTCGCGCTATCGCAACGGCAAGCCTACGGCATCACCACCCAGCCGTTTCATCAGAGACATCGACCCGGCCTATCTGATTCTGCCCGACGGGGCAGCCCGCTCTGTCGAACGAGTGCCGAGCTACACGGCGCCGCGCTATACCGCTGCTGCATCGTCGGCTGGTGAGTATCATTCACCGGCCCGTCGTATGGCCGACAGGGTCGATGATACGGCTACCCCCAAGTGGGTGCGCATCGATGCTCCGGCTTCTCCGTCAACACCGTCAGCCTCGTCGGTGTCCGATCCCGACGGTCTCGCAGTGGGGGTACGCATCCGGCACGACCGTTTCGGCGAGGGAACCGTTACCGACATCTCGGGCGATGGCGACAACCGCAAGATTGCCGTCTCTTTCGACCATGTGGGGCAGAAGCACCTCCTTATGAAATTTGCCAAATTCACCATACTCAAATAATCTTTGATACTTATGGATATTAACCGTGTACCGTCCCCTTGCTATGTCTTGGACGAACGTCTCTTCCGCGATAATCTCTCGCTTATCCGCTCGGTCAAGGAGCGGGC
>CAJLYN010000177.1 GCA_905210875.1 uncultured Bacteroides sp.
CCGCCGTAAGTGGTGCCGACTGGGGACGGGTAAGCGGCTTGATTTGTTTCTTGGCCGGTTTGTCAAGTTCCACCTGATAAGGTGTGCCATTCACCTCGACCGTAGCGATGTTTTCTTCGATGCGGTTGATGTTGACGGTATAGGGGGTTCCGTTGATTTTATATTTAAACTCTTTCATAGTACTGTGTTTTATAATTTGCGTTGGGGAATCTGTCGCAACCCGTAGATTTTGGAACTCCACGGTGAATAGCTACGTTTCACTTGTTTTACGGTGAGAATGGTGTCTTCATAGTCGTGCTCGGCTTCTTGGTACTCATATATGGCCATGGATATTACGGCCAAGACGTCTCCCGATATGCCTGCCTCCTGTTTGGCTTCGGCTATTGTCGAGGCACTGCCTGCTTTCACGGCACGGCGGGCGCTCATGCGGATAGCTGTCTTGCCGACCATCTTGAAGAACAGGTACAACACGATGAGGGCTATGAACACGACCAGCATGGCTGTTATCGACATGGAAACACCTATGGGGTCTTTTTCTGCAAACTTGTCGACTTTTGGATTGGAATTTTCGACGTAATTTGCAGCCTCGGGCGTCGGGTGTTCCAGTATTTGGCGGTCGAGCATTCCGTCACGGGGCGAACCGAAACTTTGGTCGGCAGCCATGACGGGTACACGTATTTCGTCGATGAGGTTTTTGCCGCCGGCATCATACAATGCGATATAATTTTCTTTCGTGGGGTCGAGTACGAAATTGGTGTGGAACGTCCCGTGATGAGAAAAGCCGTCGGCCCAAATGAGGACAACCTGCCGCGGACCGATTTTTGTTTTGAGGTCACCCTTCGAAATCATGTATTTCTTCGGGTTGTTGGGGTCATTGGTAATATAACACCCAGCCATTTCGACCGTTCCTGCCGAGTTGTTGTAGA
Organism: uncultured Bacteroides sp.; assembly: GCA_905210875.1. Taxonomy (GTDB): domain Bacteria; phylum Bacteroidota; class Bacteroidia; order Bacteroidales; family UBA11471; genus Caccoplasma. The sequence continues at coordinate 927 of CAJLYN010000177.1, forward strand.
TCTCAATCCAGGCACCCCGGTTGCCGAACGGGTCGACGTAGTTGCTTACATTGTTGGTAAGCACTTCGTTGATGTGCAGCGCCGAAGTCAGTTGGGCGGGAGCTATGGCAACCGAACAGCAAGCAAGCAACAATAATCCTAATTTCTTTATATTCATCTTATTCCGATTTTAGAAAGGTTATAGAGGAATGTTGCCATGCTTTTTGGCCGGGTTGACTACTTTCTTGGTCTGCAACTGAGCCAATGCGCGGCAGATGCGGAACCGGGTGTTCCGGGGCTCGATGACATCGTCGATATAGCCGTATTTTGCGGCGTTATAGGGGTTGCCGAACAGCTTGGTGTATTCGGCTTCTTTCTCGGCCAAGTAGGCTGCCGGGTCGGCTTGCTCTTTGGCTTCGCGGGCATAAAGCACGGCGACAGCTCCGCTGGCTCCCATCACGGCAATTTCGGCGGTAGGCCATGCGAAGTTCACATCTCCGCGCAACTGTTTGCAACTCATTACGATGTGAGAGCCTCCGTAAGATTTGCGCAGGGTAACGGTTACTTTGGGTACTGTTGCTTCGCCATAGGCATAGAGCAGTTTGGCGCCGTGCCAAATCACGGCATTGTACTCTTGACCCGTTCCGGGCAGGAAGCCGGGCACGTCGACCAGCGAAACAATGGGAATGTTGAAGGCATCGCAGAACCGTACAAAACGGGCTCCTTTGCGCGAAGCGTTGCAATCGAGAACTCCGGCCATCTGGCAAGGCTGGTTGGCGACAATGCCTACCGACTGCCCGTTGAAACGGGCAAACCCGACTATGAGGTTGCGGGCAAAATCGCGGTGTACTTCGAGGAACTCTCCATTATCTACAATGGAGCCGATGACTTCATACATGTCATAAGCCTTGTTGGGCGAGTCGGGAATAATTTCATTGAGGGAATCCTCGATCCTGTCGATGGGGTCGTCGCAAGGTACGATGGGAGCCTCTTCGAGGTTGTTTTGCGGAATGAAACTGAGCAGGTTGCGGATAAGTTTGAGACCGTCTTCTTCGGTGTCGACGGCAAAATGGGCCACTCCCGATTTGACGGCATGTACGCTGGCACCGCCCAGTTGTTCGGCGTTCACATCTTCGCCCGTCACGGTTTTCACCACGGCGGGGCCGGTGAGGAACATGTATGATGTGCCTTTGGTCATGAGCGTAAAGTCGGTCAATGCCGGGCTGTACACAGCGCCACCGGCGCAGGGACCGAAGATGCCCGAAATTTGGGGTATCACACCCGATGCCAGAATGTTGCGTTGGAAAATCTCGGCAAAGCCGGCCAAGGCGTTGATGCCTTCTTGTATGCGTGCGCCTCCAGAGTCGTTGATGCCGATGCAGGGCGTACCCATCTTCATGGCGAGGTCCATGACTTTGCATATCTTCTGCGCCATGGTTTCGGAGAGGGAACCGCCGTTCACGGTGAAGTCTTGGGCAAAAACATAAACAAGGCGACCATCGATGGTTCCGCTACCGGTTACCACGCCGTCGCCCAGGTAATGTTTCTTTTCCATGCCGAAGTTGTGGCAGCGGTGGGTAACAAACATATCGATTTCCTCAAAACTGCCTTCGTCGAGAAGCATCGCAATGCGCTCGCGAGCGGTATATTTACCTTTTTCGTGTTGTTTGGCGATTGCTTTCTCGCCACCGCCCAGGCGAGCTTGTTCGCGTAAGGCTATCAGCTCTTTTACTTTTTCAAGTTGACTACTCATATTTTTTCGATATAATGTTATTTCTCGGGTTTCTCACACAACTCGGTCAGCACGCCGCATGTCGATTTGGGGTGAAGGAAGGCGATGTCAAGCCCTTCGGCGCCACGGCGGGGAGCTTGGTCGATAAGTCTTACACCTTTCTCTGCTACTTCGTTAAGTGCATTGGCAACACCGTCGGCCACGGCAAAGGCTATATGATGAATGCCTTCTCCCCGTTTTTCAATAAATTTGGCAACGGCACTTTCGTCCGAGGTGGGTTCAAGGAGCTCGATTTTGGTATCCCCCACCTTAAAGAAAGCGGTTTTTACTTTTTGGTCGGCCACTTCTTCTATGGCATAACACTTCAGTCCCAATATGTTCTCATAGTAAGGGAGAGAGTCGGCGATGCTTTTTACGGCAATGCCCAGATGTTCGATATGAGAAAGTTTCATAGATTAAAAAAATTAAAACTCCGCCCGTTTCACGTCGATGAAACATTAGTACGGAGCAGGTTTGCATAAATACTCGTGGCAAAGATAAAAAAATATATTGAACTCTGCACTTTTTGCCCGAAAAACAACACCCCTTCTAACGTCTGTGTCTGGCACATAAAATATAACCGTTGCAGATTGTGCGTTCAAGGGAGATAACAGACCGTTACTGACAAATCGGCAGCATTTACTGACAGACGTTGGCCAAAAAATCGTCTTCCTCTGCCAAAAAAAACAAAAACACCGGTTGCTCCGTTTTGGCACAGGATTTGACACACGGATAGTGTCGCGGTTCGCGAGAAGCCTCCTGCGCAGGAGGACGCCCGCTGGGCCGAGGCCGGGATTCAGCACCGCTGTTCCCGCAGTGAAATTGATTATAAACAAATAAAACTTAAATAAAATGGGAAAGATTATTGGTATCGACTTAGGAACAACCAACTCATGTGTTGCCGTTATGGAAGGCAGCGATCCGGTTGTCATTGCAAACAGTGAAGGTCGTAGAACAACTCCTTCAATTGTTGCATTTGTAGATGGTGGCGAACGTAAGGTAGGTGATCCTGCCAAGCGTCAAGCTATTACCAATCCTACACGTACGATTTTCTCTATCAAACGTTTCATGGGAGAAAATTACGATCAGGTTCAGAACGAAATCGCTCGTGTGCCTTACAAAGTAGTACGCAGCGATAACAATATGCCTCGTATCGACATCGACGGTCGTCTCTATTCTCCACAAGAGATTTCGGCCATGATTCTGCAAAAGATGAAAAAAACGGCCGAGGATTATCTGGGAGAAGAGGTAAAAGAGGCCGTAATTACGGTACCTGCCTACTTCAACGATTCGCAACGTCAGGCTACCAAGGAAGCCGGTGAGATTGCCGGTCTCAATGTACGCCGTATCATCAACGAGCCTACGGCTGCTGCCTTGGCTTACGGCCTTGATAAGGCCAACAAGGATATGAAGATTGCCGTCTTCGACCTGGGTGGTGGTACATTCGATATCTCTATTTTGGAGTTGGGTGATGGCGTATTTGAAGTAAAATCAACCAATGGTGATACGCACCTGGGTGGTGATGACTTCGACCATATCATCATCGACTGGTTGGCCGACGAGTTCAAGGCCGAAGAGGGTGTCGACCTGCGTCAGGACCCTATGGCTCTGCAACGTCTGAAAGAGGCTGCCGAAAAAGCCAAAATCGAATTGTCGAGTTCTACCACGGCCGAAATCAACCTGCCGTATATCATGCCTGTAAACGGTGTGCCCAAACACTTGGTAAAAACCCTTACCCGTGCCAAATTTGAGCAACTGTGCGACAAATTGATTCAAGCTACCATCGAACCCTGCCGTCAGGCACTGAAAGATGCCGGACTCTCGGCTTCGGATATCGACGAAGTCATTCTCGTAGGTGGTTCAACCCGTATTCCTGCCGTACAAGCCGTTGTCGAAAAATTCTTTGGCAAGACTCCTTCCAAGGGTGTTAACCCCGATGAGGTAGTTGCCGTAGGTGCTGCCATACAGGGCGGTGTGCTCACCGGTGATGTCAAAGATGTACTGTTGCTCGATGTTACCCCGTTGTCGCTGGGTATTGAAACGCTGGGTGGCGTGATGACCAAACTTATCGAGGCCAATACCACGATACCTACCCGCAAATCCGAAGTCTTCTCTACTGCTGTCGACAACCAGCCTTCGGTCGAGATTCACGTGCTGCAAGGTGAACGTTCCATGGCTAAGGACAACAAGACCATCGGTCGTTTCCACCTCGACGGTATACCTGCCGCTCCCCGTGGAGTGCCTCAA
>CAJLYN010000178.1 GCA_905210875.1 uncultured Bacteroides sp.
GCCTGCTCGATTATCTGCAAAAGATCGACATCGAGCGCTACCGTGCCATCGTTAAGGATCTGGGCCTGAGAAAGTAAGTTCTCTTGCTTGTGCTATGCTGGGGGCATCTTCATCAAGAAGATGCCCCCAGTTTTTTGTGCTGTGCCGCAGTGACGACGGGCGCGAGGGGTGGCGTGGGCGAAAACGCCGGAAAAAATGAAACGAGTACTCCGGTGAAGGAAAGTACCCGTTTCTCGTCTTATGAAATAGATTGCTTAAAAGCCGAAGAAGAAGATTTCGTTGCGGTCGGTGCGACCGTTGTTTTTCAGTTTCTGCCGGTAACGGCAGCCGGCCGGGACGGTGGCCTCGATGCCGAAGTCGTCGTCGTTGACAACAGCGAGCGTTGAGTCGTTGATGAGTGCCATGCCTTCGGGCTTGTCGTGGTCATATCCGGGGCACACCTGTAACAGGTCGGCAACCAGAGTCTTGGAGAGTAGGCATGGGGTGTTGGTGTCGGGCAGAGTGACGCGGTATATGCGTTTGCATACCTCGCCGTCGCCGGGAAATTTTCCGTCGCGTTCGAGAACGAGCAGGGTCGTGTCGTTGAGGTACACCAGGGCGCTCACACCACACTCCCGGCTGTCGGGCGTATAGGCATATTCGCGGCAGGCGCCACTTTCGGTGTCGATGACTAGGAGAGGAATATTCGTCTTGAATATTTCAGGACAGTCGCCGTCGAGGGGCGACTGCATGATGCCGTAGAGTCTCTTCCCGTCGTTGCCGATGCAGAGCCCCTCCATGCCTCGGTTGGGTTGCCGCAGGGCATAGTGGGCCGGAAGTTTTCCGTTGAACGGAGAATATTCCTCGATGAGTATTCCTTCGGCATTGAAATGCAGGAGGTATGGACCGTATTCGTCGCTCACCCAGAAGGTGCCGTCGGGCGACAATGCAAGCCCTTCGGTGTCGATGCCCTTACGTTCGGGGGTGATGATTTCGCAACCACCCGGGGCATAAGCCTTCTCTCCGGTAATACCCTCACCGGTGGAGCGGGGCAGGCCGCAGAAAAAGGTGCTGTCGTTTTCTTTCAATGATATTTTGCGAATGAGTCTCAGTGAGTCGTCTTTCCATTTAAACACGCCGATGTGCGGTGTGTAGTCGGCCAAGGGGAATACCTTACTGTGAGTGGTGGCTCCGTCGACATTGGGGCCCCGGTCGGTGAGCAGCCAGAAGGTCGAGTCTTCCCGGTGGTAGGCCATGTCCGACCCGTACCCGCCAATGTATATAGGGGCGTATCCCTTGATATCGATGCGTTCTGACGGAACGGAGACCGTTGCGGGAAACCCCGCAACGGTCTTGGAATCTTGACAAGAAATCAAGAAAGAAAAAATGGAAAACAGGAGAGTATAACGTAAAAAGGATTTTTCCATGGTGTGTATTATTTGGTGGTCTTACCGTTGTTGCTGCTGTTCTTGGAAACTTCGGTAAAGACGACAATCTCGTCGCCGCCATCGGGGCGGCGTCCTACGCTGTACACTTCGGTATCGTCGAATTCCGGAGCCTCGATTTCGGCAATGAGCCGTCCTGAAGCGTCGTAGAGGAATACCCAGTCGCCCCCTTTCCCGAGTCCGAATACGGGACCGTTGGTGTTTTTCTTGTCAACGTCGAGGGTAAGGAAACTTTTGGCGGCGATGACCGAGCCTTCGGGGAAGAAGTATTGCTTTTCGGGGTCGAGAGCGTCGTCCATCAGGCTGAACCCGCTCAGGTCTATGGCATTGTCGCTGTTGTTATAGAGCTCGATAAAGTCTTTGGTGTCGTTCCACGGTTGGGTCTGCACGTCTTGATTGTTGGTGAAGACTTCGTTGATGCAGAGGCCCAGCGTGTTGGTTACCGGCTGCCGCTGCTCACCTCCGTTAGCGGTTCCCCGCGAATATTGGGCAAAGATTACCCACTGGTCGCTGCCGTCGCTCAGGCGTCCGTAGCTTTCGTGCTGTTTCAGGCTGGGGCAGTGTACTTCGTCGATAATGTTCAAGTCGGCATCGGCCAGGACAATGTATTCGTCGGGACCTTTGCTCAGCCCCCAGGCCGGATAGTTTGTCGGGTCGTTGTAGTAACCCTCTTTGTCACATTCGATGACGAGTCGTTCGCCTGCGGCTATCTTTTTCCCTTCGGGGAAAGTCCAGGCCTCTTCCTGGCCTCCGCTTTCCCACATTTTCAGGCCCGAGAGGTCGATGGTGTTGCTGCCGGCATTGTAGAGCTCGATAAAGTCAAGGTCGTCGATGCTTGACTGGTCGCTGAACGTGTATACCTCGTTGATGAACAGTTGGCCTGCGAGTCCGTTGCCTGTCGGGACTCCGTTCGACACGCCTTTGGTAGGAGTCTCGATGATGCTCCACAGGTTGCCGCCGTCGGTGGTGCGGCCGTAGGAGTATCCTTCCTGTCCGGCACTTTTGAAGTCGGGGGTCTCTACCTCGTCGATGAGTTTTCTATCCTTGTCGAGGAAGATAACCTTGTCGCCTCCCGAACTGAGTCCGAAGGTGAAGGAGTCGCCCTCGCCCGGCGATACCTGGCTGTAAACAACGAATCCTTTGGCGGCAATGACGGTACCTTCGGGAATGACAAACTCCTCGGCCTCCTTTTTGTCGTCTTGCAGTATGAAACCGCCGATGTTTACGGCCTGTCCTTCACCGTTGTAAATCTCGATGAAGTCGGCGTCGTCGCCGGCAGGTGAAGAGAGTACCTCGTTGATGTACAGTTTGAGCGAACTGGTTTCGGGGGTAGTGTCGTCGCCCTTCGACGTGTTGTCGCGTCCCGGTGTGCCGCTGGGAAGTACCACCCAGGTAGAGGCACCGTCGCTTTCGCGGGCATAGGTCTGTCCGTCGTCCAGAGCGGGTACCAGTATGTTGTCGATGATGTGTCCCTGGTTGTCGATGAGGGTGACGGCATCGCCGCTGCCGCTAAGGCCGAAGGTGAAGTCGCTCTCCTTGTAGAGAACCAGGTACGATTTGGCTCCTATCTTGGCACCCGAGGCAAAGGTGTACTCTTCGTCGGCCCCTTTGCTGTCTTGTAGCAGAAAGCCGCCAAGGCTGATTTCCGAATCGGAGCCGTTATAGAGTTCGATCCAGTCGGTACCGCTGGTACATACTTCGTTGATATATAATCCCTTTATATCGGAAGAGCCGGTTATGAGGTCGGTTTCGCTATCGTCTTTGCAGGCGGTTGAAACGGCGGTCAGGACGGTGAGCATCCCGATGAGATGTCTTTTTTTCATAGGTTTTCTGTTTTTAGAAAGATACAAGTAGTCGTAATTGTATGATGTTGAAGTCTATGCCATTGGGGCGGACCTGGCTGAGTGCCAGTCCGTTCTGGGTAATGTGGCCTTTGTCGTCGGCGTATTTGTCGTTGTCGACAAACGTATAGTTCAGTCCCAGCAGGACGTTGCGTATGGGATACCAGTTGAGCGTGGCGTTGTAGGCGTAGGCTTTGCCGCCGGTGATGACCGACGAGGCGTCGTGGAAATCGTTGAGATTGACATGGCTGGCCCGGGCCGATATTTCAAGATTGCCCCCTTTGCGGCGCACTTCCATCGGGCCGAATTCGGCATCTTCGGGGGAGTAGCGGCGTTGTTTTCCCAGTATCATGTAAGAAGCGGTGGCATACCAGCCGTTGAACGTGGCGTTTTTCAGCGACTGTTTGGTACCGTCGGTGTTGCGTTTGTATCGGGAGAGGTCGGTGAAGATATATTCTCCGTAGACAAGCAGTTTGTCCCAGCGGACGGCGGCTTCGATACCATAGGTGGCGTAATGGTTTACGTTGGGTATCTCGGCACGGACGAAGCGGCGGCGGTCGGTGCGGCTTTCGGGAAAGGTACGGAACTCGACAAGTCGGTCTTCCTCTCCGGCGGCATCGGGGGTGCGATAGGTGGCATATCCGCCGAGGTGCAGTGTCAGCACGTCATTGACGATGGGCGATACCGCCACACGGCCGGTAAATCCGTAACCGTCGCTGCCACGGTTTTTCTCTTTCTGAATGATGTCGACCTGCTGTCCGAAGACACCACCGCTCACCCACCAGTGTTTGTCCCACGCCGTAGCGGCGACACCCAGGCGTCGGCCTCCGGCAAACATCTCCACCGGCATGGGGCGCTCGTTCGAAGAGAGATATTTCGAGCTGGTGAGACGTTCCATGCTCATGGGCTCCTTGAAGTGTCCCGCCTGTATCGAGATGTGGTCGTTGAATCGGTATCCCAGGAACATGTCTTTGATTTCGACTTCGTTGTAGGCAAAGTCGAGGTCAAACTCGGCAAACCAGTTATACAGTTCGGCTTTCATCGCAAAGCGGGCCCGGCGAATACTCACACCGTTGTTGAAACGGAAAATGCCGTCGTCTTCTTCCAGGTCTTTATTGGGCTTGGACGACAGCCCCGCGATGTCGCTTGTGGGAGAGTAATAGGAGGCGTCGATATATATGCGATTGTCGAACCAGAGGTGAAACTTTTCGTTTTTCGACGCAAAATGCAGTTTCCCGTCTTTGAAGTAGACCCGTGCCGGAACACTTGTGCCGTCTTTGTCGTAGGTCTCTGTTTCTTGTGCCGGAGACAGTATCGGAAGCAGTCCGATGGCGATAGCCAGCAATATTTTTTTCATCGTGAAGATTTTTACCGCAAAGAACACGCTTTGCTGTTTCACCACGATGACGGGTCTATGACATTTCTGTTTCAAACCCCACAGAGAGTAATCTTCTCTCGCCGTATCCTACACTATTTACTAATTCTTTTATTTGCCCTCGTTCATGCTTGTCCGATGTAGTATAAACGGCAAATATGGGATATCAGTTCAAATCGATGCAGAAATTTTATTTATATATAAATGTTAAAATGTATATCAAAGGTCGATAAATGTATTACTGTGTTGTAGCAAAAATGAAAAAAATCACTTTTT
>CAJLYN010000179.1 GCA_905210875.1 uncultured Bacteroides sp.
ACGAGCCACACAGGCAAGGTGCAGCGCACGGCTATTTTTTCATCTTGTCGGGCAGACAGCGCAAAATAGCTTCGGCCCAGAAACGGCCCAACTCACGGGCTCCCTCCTTGTTGGGGTGCAGGTAGAAGGTTCCGGCCTGTCCCGACTCGGGAATGAGGTGCGTGGCATGATGCTCCTTGAAATAGTCAAACGCCAGGGTATCGCCGAGGAACACCTGTCCGGGATATTCACGGGCATAGTTCTCGACCAGCTTGTCGAGCATGGGCGAATAGGATTGCAGGCGTTTGAGCCCCTCGGCCAGGTAGGTCGACGAGTTGTAGGTATTGGGGCTGTACCAGGTGGGACGCTGCAACACAACCAGCGCCTTGGGGTAACGTTGGAGCAAGGCGTCGATAATGGCCTGCATATTGGTATAGTAAGAGACCGGGTGTACCGGCGCACCGAGCGGGCCGCGCACGGCACTGTCGTTGGTGCCCAGCATCATCGAGAAGAGCAACACGCCCTTGCGGGCCGCCAGCTCGTCGGCAGCTTTCAGCACTTTAGGAAATTCGGTATCGGTTACGGGCAGAAAGTTGAGGGTAGTACGGCCGCTGCGGCCACAGTTGCGGAACTCAACCTCCCCCTTGACCTGCTCTTGCAGGAAGAGAGCGGCTTGTGCCGGAGGTGCCTCGGTCTTAGGGTCTTTGAGCTGGACGCCCTGTGTAATACTGTTCCCGATAAAGACGACACGGAGGTCCTGTGCGTCGGCCAGGCATACCGACAGGCCGACGCACACAAATGTGAGAATCGTTTTTTTCATCATGGTTATTCGTTTTTATCTTTTCGCTACTTACTTTTCAGACGCACAACGGCCGGCTCCAAACCTTTGCCCGACACCGTCAGCGTAATGTCGCCGGGCTGCTCCTGCGTGCGCACGATGACGACCAGCTGACCGTTGAAGAGTTTCATCGTGGGGAGGTGGAAAAGCTCGGTCGACGTGGCATCGCCGTTGCAGGCGGCACGGTACGAACCGGCACCGGTCACCTCGAAGGTCAGCGCATTGTCGGCCAGGGGACAGGGATTTCCCGCCTCATCGACCGCCTGTACCGTAACGAAGGCCAAATCCTTGCCGTTGGCCATCAGTTCCGTGCGGTCGGGCATCAGCGTCAGGTGGTGGGGTCGGCCCGCCGTGCGCATCTCCTTCTCGGCCACGGCCCTGCCCTTCTCGTCATAGGCAACGACCTTCACCACGCCCGGCTCATATACCACGTCGTTCCAGCGCAGCCGGTAACGGTCGTAGGGTTGCGAGGGGTCTTTGGTGCGACGCCCCTGCGATTTGCCGTTGACAAAGAGTTCGGCCGACGGGTAGCTGGTATAGCAATAAACGGGGGTCACCTCACCTTCGCGTCCCTCCCAGTTCCAATGCGGGAGAAGGTGCAGCGTGGGCGACTGGGTGTTCCACCGGCTGCGGTAGAGGTAATAGCGGTCTTTGGGCAGGCCAGCCAGGTCGCAAATGCCAAAATAGGAGCTGCGCGAAGGCCATATATCGTCATAGGGGGTGGGCTCGCCCAGGTAATCGAATCCCGTCCAGACAAACTCGCCGATGACCCACGGCTTATCGTCTTGAAAGGCCCAATCGTCGTCGGGCAGATTGGACCACGAGCAGGCGCCCAAATCGTAAGAGCTACATTGAGCATCATCGTACATGGCTCCCTTGGTAGGCTCGACAGGGAACTTGTACACGCCGCGCGAACTGATAGTCGAGGCGGTCTCCGAGCCCAGAATCATGCGTTGCGGCATCTGCTTATAGCTGTCGACATAGCGGTGCAGGCGATAGTTGAGGCCGGGAATGTCGAGCACGGCGGCAAACTGATTTTTCATGGCATGGTCGGGACGGTCCATTCCCACGGTTACGGGGCGGGTGGGATCTTCGCGACGGCAGATGTCCTGCAAGAACTTGGCTACCTTGCCTCCACCTGTACGGCTCTGCTCGTTCACCTCGTTGCCGATGCTCCACATCACGATGGAGGGGTGATTGCGATGGCAGCGAATGAGGTTGACCAGGTCTTTCTCGGCCCATTCGTCAAAGAAAAGGTTGTACCCGTTCTTGCACTTGGCGATGGCCCACTCGTCGAACGACTCGGCCATGACCATGAGACCGATTTCGTCGCACAACTCCATCTGCCACGGTGCCGGTATGTTATGGGCCGTGCGAATGGCATCGCACCCCATCTCCTTCATGATGAGCAGCTGCCGGCGCAACGCAGCCTTGTTGACGGCCGCACCCAACGGGCCGAGGTCGTGATGCAGACACACCCCCTTGAACTTGCGGGGCACTCCGTTGAGAAGGAATCCTTTCTCGGGCAAATATTCAATCGTACGCACCCCGAAACGGGTGGTGTATTCGTCGAGCAACTCTCCGTATTCACTTATCGAGACAACCGCCGTATAGAGCTCGGGCGACTCGGGCGACCACAACCGGGGGCTCGTTATCGTCAGCCGGGCTGTCGTCGTACCGTCGAAGAAAAGCTCCTGAGCTTCGCTCCGCGCCACCGGATTGCCCGTAGCATCGTAGATGACAGTCGAAATATCGAGATCGTGTCCGTCGGCATTTTCTATCTCGGCATCGACCTGCACCAGAGCGTTTTCTGCCGTTACGACAGGTGTGGTAACACGGGTACCCCACATGCGCACCGACACATCGCCCGTAATAACGAGACGCACAGGACGATACAGTCCGGCACCGGGATACCAGCGCGAACTCTCGGGCAGATTTTCGAGACGCACGGCAAGGTGATTCTCTCCATCGGTGAGATAGGGTGTTACATCGATGTAAAACGGCGTGTATCCATAGGCCCAACGTCCGGCCTCACGGCCGTTGACATATACACAGGGCCGGCTCATCGCCCCATCGAAAACCAGCAGGGCACGACGCCCCTGCGGCACGGTAAAGGTAGTGCGGTACCAGCCCACGCCTATGTAGGGCAGGGCACCGGTGCGCCCGGTCTTCTCGGTGGGGACAGTCTCGCCGTTCTGCTCGATGGCGACGACCTGCTTGTCAATATCTTTATCGAACGGGCCGTAGATGGCCCAGTCGTGCGGCACTTCGACCGTAGCCCAACGGCTGTCGTCGAAATCAGGGGCAGCGGCTCCGGCCACATCGCCCCGGGTAAAGCGCCAGCCTTTTTCCAGATAAATTTCCTGACGGGACTGTGCCACCACAGCCAACGCCAGAAAGAGGAAGGGTAAGAAAATCGTTCGTTTCATGTATGGTAGAGTTTCATTGGTTTGCAACAGTCAAGCCATACCGACCACCGGGCCGGGTGGAGAAGGTATAGAGGTAATAGCGCCCGTCGCGCCGCACCGAAGCCTTTGCCCCCTTGACCGTAAGGGGCTGCGCCGACCGCAAAACACAGGTCTCTCCCGCCGAGGAACAGATAACCCCGCTCACCAGACGACCATCGCACCATGAAAAAGAGAGGTCGAAACCGCCGCGGGCCTTCAAGCCGCGCACCTCGCCGCAAGGCCAGGCTGCGGGGCAGGCCGGCAAGAGGTGTATCTCGCCCATGTGGCTCTGTACAAGCATCTCGGCCAGCCCGGCCGTTGCACCGAAGTTGCCGTCGATTTGGAAAGGCGGATGGGCATCGAAAAGGTTGGGATAGGTACCGCCGCCATTGTTCGATGTGCCCGGTCCTACGGCCGTCATGATGTCGCGCACCATCTTGTAGGCGTGGTCGCCGTCGAGCAGACGGGCCCAGAAGTTTATCTTCCAGGCCTTGCTCCAACCGGTTCCCTCATCGCCACGGATTTCGAGCGTGCGCCGGCAGGCCTCGGCATACCGGGGTGTAAAGAGCGGCGAAATCTGATGGCCCGGGTGCAGGCCGTAAAGATGCGATACATGGCGATGATGGGGGTCGACCTCTTCGTACTCGTCGTACCATTCAAGAAGCTGGCCACGGCTGCCTATGCGCAAAGGGTAAAGACGGTCGCGGGCTGCCAACAGCGTATCGCGGAAAGCGGCATCGATGCCCAGCCGGGCCGATGTCTCGATGAGGTGGGAGAAGAGATCCCAGATGATGGACATATCCATCGTCGCTCCCATCGTCACCGAATAGGTCTTGCCCGAAATACGGTAGTTGTTCTCGGGCGATGTCGAAGGAGCCGTCAGCAGATAGCCGTCTTTCTCGACCAGCCAGTCGAGGCAGAAGCGGGCCGCCTCCTTCATGACCGGGTAGGCCTTCTCACGCAGGAACTTCTCATCGCGCGTAAAGGCATAATGCTCGTAGAGATGGCGGCACAGCCAGTTGCCCCCCATGTACCAGTTGGCCCACTTGGGGTCGCCCCGTCTGTCGCCCACGGCATTGCTCAACCCCCAGATATCGGAGTTCTGATGGGCTACCCAACCGGCACAGCGATAATACTCCCGGGCGGTGGCCGCTCCGGTGTGCGAGAGGTTCTCTATCCAGTCGAGCAGCGGCATGTGCATCTCCGAGAGAGAGGTAACCTCGGCCGGCCAATAATTCATCTCGGTATTGATGTTGATGGTATAGTTGGAGCTCCACGGGGCACGCAAATGATGATTCCATATGCCCTGCAAGTTGGCCGGAGAGCCTCCTTCGCGAGAGGCCGATATAAGCAGATAACGTCCGTACTGGAAATAGAGCGTCTCCAACTCGGTGTCGGGCAGACCCTGAGAGTGGGCAATCAGCCGACGGTCGGTAGGCAGGGCGCGCAACGAGTCGGCCGACCGGCCCAGCGACAGAGCAAAACGGTCGAAATAGGTGCGGTAGTCGGCCACATGACGTGCCTTCAACTTCTTGTAGGAGCGTGCCACCGCCTCTCGCAGCGCGCCGTCGGCAAGTGCTTTTTCATCTTTTCCCTCGGTATCGGGATATTTATCGTAGCCATTGAAACTGGTGGCGGCCGTGAGCAG
>CAJLYN010000180.1 GCA_905210875.1 uncultured Bacteroides sp.
CTCATTTGCGCAATCTTGTTCATGTCCATCGTGATGAGCAGGGTTTCCGAGCCCAGCCGTGCGGCCGCTGCCGCCGCTTCGCAGCCGGCATGGCCGGCTCCCACCACAATGACGTCGTAGTTGAATTTCATCGTCTATTTCCGTTGCAGTTGTTGTATCGTTGTTTTCAGGCTGTCGGGGAGGAGGGCCAGAGCCTCGTTTTCGTTCTGCGTCATGATTTCGCGTTCGCCGGGGCCTTTGTCGTTGATGCCGCAGAGGTGCAGCACGCCGTGTATGAGAATGCGGTAGAGCTCCTCGCCGTAGGTCGAGCCGAATGCCTGGGCGTTGCTCTGCACCGTATCGAGGCTGATGAATATGTCGCCGCCGATGCGGTTGCCCTCGGTGTAGTCGAAGGTGATGACGTCGGTGTAGTAGTCGTGTTGCAGATACTCTTTGTTGACGTCGAGAATCTTCTCGTCGGAGCAGAAGATATAGGCAATGTCGCCGCATTTCTTGTCGTAGCGTACGGCAACGGTGCGTATCCATTCGTTGGTTTCGCGTTTGCGCAGGGCCGGGAGTTTCACATCTTCGGCGTAGTAGCTGATAGCCATAGGTATTCGGTATTGTGTAAAAACGTACAAAGGTAATGTTTTGTGCCGATAAATGGCTGTCTGGTGCCGAAAAAACGGCGGTCGGCATTGCGGCCCGACGGTGGGCGGCGTGTCATTTTCAGTGGAAGAAGAGGTACGACACGGCGATGGCGGCCACGATACCGGCCAGGTCGGCGAGCAGGCCGTATCCGGCGGCATAGCGCGTGTTGCGTATGCCCACGCTGCCGAAGTAGACGGCGAGAATGTAGAAGGTCGTGTCGGTCGAGCCCTGTATGGTCGAGGCGACGCGTCCCACAAACGAGTCGGCACCGTAGGTGGCCATGGCGTCGACCATCATGCCGCGGGCACCGCTGCCGCTGAGTGGTTTCATCAGAGCGGTGGGCAGGGCTCCCACGAAGTCGGAGTTGATGCCCAGTGCCTCTACGCCCCGGGTGATGCCGGCGATGAGGAAGTCCATGGCGCCCGAGGCGCGGAACACGGCAATGGCCACCAGTATGGCCACCAGGTAGGGTATGATGGTGACGGCGGTCTTGAAACCCTCTTTGGCTCCTTCGATAAAGGCGTCGTAGACGTTTATCTTTTTGCGTATGCCGGCCACCAGAAATCCGGTGATGATGGTAAACAGCAGGCAGTTGGCACCGAAGCCCGAGTAGAGCGACACCTTCTCGGGCGGCAGTTGTGAAAAGAAGTAGAGCAGGCCGCCGATGAGCAGGGTGAGGCCGCCGATGGTGCCGAGTATTACCCGGTCGAGCAGGTTGATGTGCTGTTTCAGACACACGGCGATGAGCCCCACCAGCGTCGAGCAGTAGGTGGCGATGAGTATGGGCAGGAAGATGTCGGAGGGGTTGGCGGCTCCCATTTGGGCGCGGTACACCATCACGCCCAGAGGCACGATGGTGAGCCCTGTGGTGTTGAGCACCAGAAACATGATCATGGGGTTGCTGGCTGTCTCCTTCTGCGCATTTGTCGCCTGCATTTTCTTCATGGCTTTCAGTCCCAGAGGGGTGGCGGCGTTGTCGAGGCCCAGCATGTTGGCCGAGATGTTCATGAATATCGAGCCGAAGGCCGGGTGGTTGCGGGGCAGGTCGGGAAAGAGCCGGGTGAAGAGCGGGCTTATCCACCGCGAGAAGGTGGCGATGACGCCGCCCCGTTCGCCGATTTTCATCAGTCCCAGCCACAGCGACAGCACCCCGGTGAGTCCGAGGGAGATTTCAAAGGCGCTCTTGGCCGAGGTGAATGTCGAGTTCATGATTTCGCTCCAAATGTCGAGGTTGCCGTAGAAGAGGCTCTGTGCCACGGCCACGACAAATGCCGTGAGAAAGAAGAATATCCAGATGTAGTTGAGAACCATGACTCGATGATTTTTTTCGGTAGTTTCTGCAAAAATAGATTTTTTACCCGATTGTCCGAAAGAAAAACGGCTAAAACCTTGCGGCCTGTCAAAAGGTTAGCCGCTTTTCCTCCCGCGACGGCCGAATGTCGGTAAAAAAACAGATCACGTTTCATCGGGAATAAAAAATCGCTATTTTTGTACCAAAATTCAAGACAATGGAAAAGAAAAAAGTACTGGTTACTTACAATATGTGGCGCGACGGCTATGCCGAACTCATGCAGAAGTACGACGTAACGTTCCCGCCCGAGGGGGTAGAGTCGTTCACCTACGACGAGGTGTTGCGGGTGATTGCCGACTACGATGCCTTGCAGTCGATGTACAACTTCCCCGTCGACCGGCAGCTCATGGATGCGGCCCCGAAACTGAAAATCGTCTCGAACTATGCCGTCGGCTACGACAATATCGACATACCCTATGCCACCCTCAAAGGCATACAGGTTACCAACACGCCCGACCCCGTGACCGAGCCCACCGCCGACCAGGCCATGGGGCTTCTCCTGGCTGCCAGCCGGCGCATCTCCGAGCTCGACCGCCGCTTGCGTATTCCCGGCTCGGTGAAGGTGGAGCTGCTGGCCAACCTGGGCCATTCGCTCTACGGTGCCACCCTGGGTATTGTGGGTATGGGCCGCATAGGCCGGGCGCTGGCTCGCCGTGCCCGGGCGGCCGGCATGAAGATTGTCTATCACAACCGCCACCGCCTTGCTCCCGAAGTGGAGCAGCAGTATGAGGCCGTCTATCTCTCTCTCGACCAGCTGTTGCGCACGGCCGATGTTGTCTCGCTCAATGCACCCCACAACACCGATACCTATCATCTCATCGATGCCGAGGCGCTGCGTAAGATGAAACCCACCGCCATTCTCATCAACACGGCGCGCGGGCCCCTTGTCGACGAGCAGGCACTGGCCGAGGCGTTGCGCACCGGGGTGATATGGGCCGCCGGCCTTGATGTCTTTGAGCATGGCAACTATCCCATTCCCGAGCTTACCTGCCTCGACAATGTGGTGATGACGCCACACACCGGTACGCAGACCGTCGAGATACGCCACGAAATGGCAGCGCATGTCTCGCGCAACATTATCAACTTTTTCGAGGGTGGCCCCATCGATATGGTCAATCTCATATAATGTTTTTCTCCGATGGATACGCAGCAATACAGCCTCTCGCCGGCAGCTGCCCGGGCGCGTGAGGCGCTCTTTGCCCAGGCTTCGGCCGATTATGCCGTGACGGCCGCCCGCTTTTTCAAGACCGGCCGGGGCGACTATGGCGAGGGCGACCGTTTTATCGGTGTGCGGGTACCCGACGTGCGCAAAACGGCCAGGCTATTCTTTCGGGAACTGACACCCTCCGAGGTGTTGCCGCTGCTGGCCGACCCTGTGCATGAGTGCCGTCTGCTGGCGCTGATTCTGTGGACACAGCAGTTTGCCCGGGGCGACGAGGCGTGCCGTGAGGAGATTGTCGCGCACTATCTGGCCCACACCGACGGTATCAACAACTGGGATCTGGTCGACCTGTCGGCCTATGAAATCATAGGCACCTTCCTGCTCTCGCGCGACCGTTCGCTGCTCGACCGCCTGGCCGGCAGCACTTCGCTGTGGGAACAGCGCATTGCCATCGTCTCGACGTGGGCCTTTATCCGCCGCGGTGAGTTCGACGATACCCTGCGGCTGGCCGACCGCCTGCTTACCCACCCGCACGACCTCATACACAAGGCTGTGGGCTGGATGCTCCGCGAGGTGGGCAAGCGCGATAAAAAGCGGTTGGAGTCTTTCCTGGAAAGCCGTTGCCGGCGCATGCCACGCACCATGTTGCGCTACGCCGTGGAGCGTTTCTCGCCCGACGAGCGTGCCCGTTATATGCGGCGCGACTGAGCGGCTTTTCCGCCCGCCCGGCAGCTCTCCCAATGATAGTTTGTGAGTTTTTTCCCTGTCTTATTATCCACCCTTTCCAAGGCTCTTTTTCTCTGTTTTTCACATTTTTTCTTTGCCTGCCTCTCGGCAGGGGGCCGGTTCAACCCCCTTTCTCCTGGGGGTGTGGGGCATCGCATGCAGGCCTGTCTCGGCCCGTTCCGTTTTCAATGGTTCAGACCTGCCGGCCCAGCAGGCGGGTGGTGTAGTAGCGCACGGCAAACCACAGGTGCAGCAGCACGACCGGCACGCGGCCGTAGTATTTCACCATAATGCGATAGCGCTCTTTGAGCGAGGCCTTGTGGTTGCGGGTGGTTACCCCTTCGTTGAGGTAGTCGATGAGAGTGAGGTGGGTGTTGGCGACGGTGTGGGCGCTTTTCAGGCAGCGGATACACCAGTCGAAGTCGCCTGAGAAACGGTAGGTCAGGTCGTAGAGCGGAGCCAATTGCCGGCGCACGATAAAGGCCTGGTGGCACACCAGCATGCCCATGCGGAAACTTTTCCACGTAAGTTTTTCGGGCGCTTTGAGCCTTCTCATGGAGATGAAGCGACGCTCGCTGTCGACGATGGCCGTCTCGCCGTAGATGATGTCGGGGCGGCTTTTCCCGATGAAATCGGCTATTTTCTGCAAGGTGTCGGGCTCATGTAGGCTGTCGCCCGCATTGAGGAAGATAAGATAGTCGCCGTGGGCAGCAGCGATGCCTTTGTTCATGGCGTCGTAGAGCCCGTTGTCGGGTTCGCTCACGATGTGCGACACACAGGGGTATTGCCGGGCAATCTCTACCGTTGCGTCGCGGGAGGCTCCGTCGATGATGAGGTATTCATACTCCTTGCAGGATTGTGCGGCAACCGATTCGAGGGTGGGCCTCACCGTCGAGGCGGCATTGAAGGTAATCGTAATAATCGAGAAAAGCGGTGTTTTCATGCTCTTAGGGTTGAGGGGTGTTGCGGGAATCTCTCGACAGGCGGCGTTCGTCTTTCCACCTGAAAAACTCTTTCCATATCTCGACGCGG
>CAJLYN010000181.1 GCA_905210875.1 uncultured Bacteroides sp.
ACTCGTTGTTGTTGACTTCTGGGCCGAATGGTGCGGTCCCTGCCGCAGCATCGCTCCTTATGTCGAAGAACTTGCCGCTGAATACGAAGGCAAAGCCCTCATCGGCAAATACAATGTTGACGACGACAATGCACTGAGCAGCGAAATGGGTATCCGCAACATTCCCACCCTGCTCTTCTTCAAAGGCGGTAAACTGGTCGACAAGCAGGTAGGCGCCTCTTCAAAGGCCGACCTGAAAGCCAAAATCGAGGCCAATCTCTAATCGCTCTACGTCCAGGAAAAAAGTTGTCCTATCGGCCGGTTCCCGGCCGATAGGATTTTTGCATTTATACATTATCCGTTCCGAAAATGACCACCGAATCCAAAGCCAAACAGAAAATCCAAAGCCTCATATGGACCTGCTCCATCGTCTTGATGGCAGGAAAATTCATTGCCTATTACCTCACAGGATCGGCCGCCATATTTACCGATGCCATGGAGAGTATCGTCAATGTTGCCGCCGGAGGAATAAGCCTCTACTGCATACGCCTTGCCTCCCGGCCGCGAGATAAAAGTCTCCCGTTCGGGCACGGAAAAATAGAGATGATTTCGGCCTCGATGGAAGGCATACTCATCATCATGGCCGGAGCCATCATCATATACGAGGGAGCCGACCGGCTCTTCTTCCCGAGCCAACTGAGCCGTCTCGACATCGGTATATACATCACCGCAGCCGCAGGACTTGTCAACTACCTGCTGGGTGCATGGAGCATCAGAGCCGGACGTAAACACCTCTCCGAGGCACTTGTTGCAGGAGGTAAACACTTGCAGTCCGACACCTACTCGACGATAGGTCTCGTCGTAGGCCTCGTGCTGGTTCAAGTTACCGGCATCGTACTCATTGATAGCCTCATGGCGCTCATCTTCGGCGGCATCATTATCTACACCGGCATATCGATTCTGCGCAAGACCATCGCCACACTCACCGATAAGGCCGATCCCGAAAAGCTCTCCCGCATAGCCAGCATTCTCAACCGCAACCGCCGTCCCGATTGGATAGACATACACAACCTCAAAATATTGGAATACGGCTCTTACTCATACATCGAGTGCGATCTCACTCTCCCGTGGTACTACACCGTGTCGCAGGGCCACGACGCCTGCGAGCAGCTGGCTGAAACCATGAAGCAAGAGTCGCGCGAGAAAATCACCTTCTCGGTACATGCCGACTCCTGCAACGAACAACACTGCCAACACTGCCTCCTGCCCGAATGTCGCTACCGCCGCGCTCCGTTCAAGGCCGAAGAGCCCATCGACCTGCACCAGATGGTCGAAAGCGACGAAGAGTACTCCGACAACGAACGGACAAAAATCTCCTGAGAAAGTGGGGCAGAATTTTTTGCCGGTCATGCAATAATCCGGCAAAATATTTCTATCTTTGCGGCGTATTGGTTTGAAATACCCCGCCGGGGTATGGAGATTAAAAGGGAATTGGGTGAAAATCCCAAACAGTCCCGCTGCTGTGAGTTCCACATCAGGCACAAGCCATCACACGCCACTGGTCAAAGACCGGGAAGGCCGCTTGTCGCAGGAACAAGTCAGAAGACCTGCCATACGCACCGCATTCAACAGCTTTCGAGGAAAGAGCCTGATTGAGCCCCAACGCCAGAATTCGCATGACTTTTGCTGTTTAGGCACCCTTTTACGGACTCCTTGTTTTTGAGCCGGGAATGCGCACGACGACAATTCTTGACATGAAAAAAACGAGGAAAGTAAACCTGTGGCTGATCGGTCAGTTCCTGTTCCTGTGCGGAACGGGAGTCGCGCCCGTCGCCGCACAAAACCGACTCGACTCCCTGCAACACCTGCAAGAGCTCACCGTTACCGCCCATCGCAAAGAGGCTGTCATCGCTCCCCAGAAACTCTCGGGCGAGACTCTCAACCGCCTCAACAGCCTCTCGGTAGCCGACGCCATACGCTTCTTCTCGGGCGTACAACTCAAAGACTACGGCGGGATAGGCGGAATCAAAACCATCAACATCAGAAGCATGGGGTCGAACCAGACAGGTGTCTTCTACGACGGCATACAACTGGGCAACGCTCAGAACGGGCAAATCGACCTCGGCAAATTTTCGCTCGACAACCTCGAAGAGATTGCCATCTACAACGGACAGAAAAGCGAGATACTGCAACCGGCACGCGACTACGGCACATCGGGCTCGGTCTATCTCCGCAGCCGGAGGCCTCGCTTCGATGGTGCGAAAAAATACAACCTGCGCCTCACCCTCAAAGGGGGCTCGTTCGGCCTTATCAACCCCTCGGTGCTGTGGGAACAAAAGATAAGCCGGCAGGTAAACAGCAGTTTCAACGCCGAGTACACCCACGCCACCGGCCGTTACAAGTTCCGCTACCGCCGCGTGCTGCCCGACGGGTCGACCGCCTACGACACCACCGCCGTGCGCCAGAACGGCGACGTAGAAGCCCTGCGCCTTGAAGGGGGATTCTTCGGCTCGACCGACCGCGGCGAGTGGACAGCCAAAGCCTATTTCTACAATGCCGAGCGGGGAATTCCGGGTCCCATTCTCAACAATGTGTGGAGACACGGCGAACGGCAATGGGACCGTAACTTCTTTACCCAGGGCAGCTGGCAAAGTCCGGCCGGGAAACGGTACCGGCTTCTCGTCAACGCCAAATATGCCTACGACTACACCGAGTACCTGCGCGACGACCCGCGGGAGATGTACATACACAACCACTACCGGCAACAAGAGGGCTACCTCTCGGCAGCCCACCTCCTGAGTCTTTTCCCGTGGTGGGAGGTCTCTCTCTCGACCGACCTGCAATGGAACTACCTCGATGCCGACCTCAACGACTTTGCCTACCCCACGCGATACACCGAGATGATAGCCGTCGCCACCTCGTTCCAGTGGAAAAGGCTTCACATACAGGGAAGCCTGCTGGGCACATTCATTCAGGAACAGACACGGCTCTACAACCCCTCTCCCCACCGCGACGAATACTCCCCTGCCCTCTTTGTCAACTACCGGCCTCTTGCCCGGCACGACCTGCAACTGCGGGCCTTCTGCAAGAAGGCTTTCCGTATGCCCACGTTCAACGACCTCTACTATACCGACATCGGCAACAAATACCTCAAACCCGAGTTTACGGTCCAATACGATGGAGGCATCAGCTACCGGAAGAGCTGGGAGCAGGCCTTCTTCAACACATTTGAAATCACGGGCGATGGCTATTACAACATCGTAACCGACAAAATCATTGCCTACCCCACCGGCCGACAGTTTCGCTGGTCGATGCTCAACCTCGGCCGAGTAGAGATACGCGGGTGCGACCTGTCGGTGCAGACAACCGCCCTGGTAGGGAAAGTAACTATCGGCCTGCAAGGAAAATACACCTACCAGAAAGCCCAGGACTTTACCGACCCGGACTACAAATACTACGGCGACCAGATACCCTACATACCGTTGCACAGCGGCTCGGTCATGGCTTGGGGCATCTGGAAGGCGTGGAGCCTGCAATACAGTTTCATCTACACCGGCGAACGGTATATGAACTCCGAAAACACGGCCAAGAATCTCATGCAGCCCTGGTACACGAGCGATCTCTCGCTCAGCCGCACCTTTTCCATAAAAAAGATTGCGTGCAAAGCCTCGGCAGAGGTAAACAACCTCTTCAACCAGCATTACGATGTCATCTCCAACTATCCCATGCCAGGAACCAATTTTAAAATCACTCTAACCATACAATTATGAAAAAAATCTTTTTCCTGTCAGCCCTCTGCATGCTCGGTATTCTGAGCAGCTGTCGCAATGACGAGCCCACTGTACCGTCGACCAACACGCCTGTAACCGATGGCAACCCGTCGACACCAGGTTTCTATGTACTCAACGAAGGACAAATGGGCAGCAACAACTCGACACTCGACTTTTTCGATGCATCGACCGGCATTTACAGCGCCGACATCTACGCCGAACGCAACCCGACCGTCATCAAAGAACTGGGCGACACGGGCAACGACCTGAAAGTCTACAACGGCCGTCTTTATGCCGTCATGAACGGTTCGCACAAGGTTGAGATTATGACAGCCGACAGTGCCAAGCACATCGCCGAGGTAGATATTCCCAACGGACGCTACATCTGTTTCGACGGCGAGACCGCCTATGTCAGCTCTTATGTAGGAGCCTCCTACGGAGAGGGCGACATCAAAGGTGCCGTGTATCGTTTCAACACGAAGACCCTGTCGGTCATCGACTCTGTTGTCGTAGGCTACCAGCCCGAAGAGCTGGCCATCGCCAACGGCAAACTCTATGTTGCCAACTCGGGTGGATACCGCTACAACAGCGGATACGACAACACCGTATCGGTCATCGACCTGGCGACATTCCAGAAAATCAAAGACATCACGGTCGACATCAACCTGCACCGTGTAAAAGCCGACAACAAGGATAACCTCTACGTCAGCTCGCGGGGTAACTATATGGACATAGCCGCCAACCTCTACGTCATCGACGCGCAGAGCGACAACGTCATCGATACGCTCAACATCGGTGCCACCGACATCTGCATCGTTGGCGACACGGCCTACACCTACTCGTCAGAGTTCAGCTACGAAACCTTCGGTTACACCTACACCTACCCCTACCACACCATCGACCTGAACACCCGCGAAGTGGCCGAAGCACAGTTCATCACCGACGGCACCACGCTGGTAGCAACCTACGGCATGGCCGTCGACCCGAAAACCCGCCAGATATACTTCACCGATGCCGGCGACTACGTAAACAGCGGCAGCGTATACTGCTTCTCACCTGCCGGCAAACTGCAATGGAAAGCCGATGCCGGTGTCAGCCCCGGACATATCGCTTTCAC
>CAJLYN010000182.1 GCA_905210875.1 uncultured Bacteroides sp.
CCGCCGCTGAAAGACCGGGTATGCTTCTAGCTAAGTACCGACCTGTCGCAACAGAAAAAAATTGTTCAAGAGCCAATTTTTCTAGAAATGTTGTGAAAATCAAATATAATATATTTTACAACACATAAAAACTTTACAATTATCTTTGACAGATTAGATATTGTTTTCTCTATCAGACAGAAATATATCACACACACTTTCCATTCTTTAACATTAAAACTCTGTACTATGAAAAAATTGTACTTCCTGCTGTTTACCCTTATGACAGTTGTTACACTGACTTGTTGTGAAAAAGACGAAAAGGGCGATCTCACTGGCGACTCTTCAACCAATGAAAAAAGTTGGGCCAAACTGGCCGAGACATATCCTTTCCTCTCGGCATTCCCAGCCTACGACGGCGAAATAGACATCCACAACTTCAACGATTCGTTTGGCATGGAAGCTCTGTCGTTTTTTGACTACGATTGTGAGAAGGCCAATTTCGATGCCTATAAATCAAAAATCGAAACAGCCGGATTTACCCAGAAGAGCGCCATAGAGAGCGGCAACCAAAGCAGCCTAAGTTATGAAAAAGAGGTCACCGACGGCACACTTTCGGCTATCATCTCTTACTCCGGCAACAACTTCTCGGCCGTACTATCCAAATTATA
Organism: uncultured Bacteroides sp.; assembly: GCA_905210875.1. GTDB lineage: Bacteria > Bacteroidota > Bacteroidia > Bacteroidales > UBA11471 > Caccoplasma. The sequence continues at coordinate 651 of CAJLYN010000182.1, forward strand.
AACACTCGTCGGTAAGCGACACAACAGCGAAGGCGGCCTGCCCATTCTCGGCAGGTCGCCTTTGTTGCAACCTGTTCCATGTGCCGTCAATCGAAAAGCTGCTGCAAGACTTCGAGCGAGCGTATCTCGGGCAGGTCGGGCTGGTGCAGGCGGTAATAGTCGATGATGTGTTGAAGCACCGCCCGCCGCTCGTCGCGCGAGAATCGGAAATGGCTCATGTTGTGTGTATTCATGCGCATGAGACGGGCAAAGGCTGCGGCCTCGTCAGGCAACAGGAAATGTGAGTGAGCAGGTGGTTGCGACACGAAGTTGCCGTCGAGCATGTCGAAGAATGTGCCTTCGGCATAGCGTTCGGTATTGGGCAGGAAACCAAGAAAGCCCGAGAGGCGCAGCAGAAACCAAAGATGAAAGTTGGCCTTGCCCTCGTCCATCATGTCAAAGAGACGTATCGACTGGGTAAGGAAATCGAAAAAGGGGGGATTGGCCTCGGGCTCACGGAAGAGGCGGGAGAGCACCTCGGAGAGAAAAAGTGCCACGGCCGTCTTCACCGGGTCGCCGTAGATGCGGTTCCACATCTCGACGGGACGCACCTCGCGCAGCCTGAAAATATCCTGGCCGGGACGCGCCTCAGAGTCGATTTCGAGATAAGAGAATGGGGCGAACAGGGGCCGCAACGCCCGCGACCGCCGGCCGTGCGACTGCGGCAAGAGATAGGCGGCGCGCCCAAACTGTGCGGTATAAACCTGTACAATCGACATTTTGTCGTTGTAGGCGATGGTGTGCAATACAATGCCTTGGGTTTTTACTTGCATACAGAGTCTTGGCACGGTGCCGTTAGAAGATACAAATTTGGTACAAATAACGGAGATAGACAATTTTTTCGCCAAATATTTTGCCAATTCAAAAAACAGCTCTATATTTGCACTCGCATTTTCGGAAACCCTCTACATTCATTGATAAGGTTTTAGAGAATATGGCCCATTCGTCTATCGGCTAGGACGCAAGATTTTCATTCTTGAAAGAGGGGTTCGATTCCCCTATGGGCTACCAATCAGAAACAAAAAAAATTAAAAGGAGATTTATTGAATGGCAAATCATCAATCATCCATCAAGAGAATCAGACAGACGCAAACCAGAAACTTGCGCAACAGATACTATGCCAAGACCACTCGTAATGCCGTACGCAAACTGCGTGCCATGACTCAAAAAGACGAGGCTGCCGCATTGTATGTAAAGGTTTCTTCGATGCTCGACAAGCTGGCCAAGAAAAATGTTATCCACAAAAACAAAGCCAGCAACCTGAAATCGAAATTGGCTTTGCACGTCAACAAGCTCTGATACCCCAGACACCCCCGGGAAGAGGTGCCGACGGTTGCCGCTACCACAAAGCGGTAGAGTATGGCCCATTCGTCTATCGGCTAGGACGCAAGATTTTCATTCTTGAAAGAAGGGTTCGATTCCCCTATGGGCTACACAGCGTTGAGGAAATCCTCAGCGCTTTTTGTGTATGATTTCGTCTCGGATCAACCCCATGTAGTGCCTCCTTTCAAGGGAGAAGCGCACCCCACACACAAGCTCCACCCATCAGCCGACAAGACATCGAAAAGATTGCTAAAAATTTCCCGGCAGAGATATTTTTCATTATCTTTGTCGTGAGGTTTTGTACCCCGGCGAGAGCCATTCAGACATGAGCCATGCGGCACAAAAGAGGGAGTACACGCCATCGAAAAGAGAATTAACACAACAAAACATATGTCAGAAGAAACCAACAAACAGAATGCCAGCTACTCAGCCGACAGCATACAGGTGCTTGAAGGACTTGAAGCCGTGAGGAAACGTCCTGCCATGTACATCGGCGACATCAGCATCAAAGGCTTGCACCACCTAGTCTATGAGGTAGTCGACAACTCCATCGACGAAGCACTGGCCGGCTACTGTACCCACATTGATGTTTACATCAATGAAGACAACTCCATAACCGTCACCGACAACGGTCGCGGTATCCCGGTCGACATGCACGAGAAAGAGCACAAGTCGGCCCTCGAAGTGGTACTGACGGTACTGCACGCCGGAGGCAAGTTTGACAAAGGTTCCTACAAAGTATCGGGAGGTCTCCACGGCGTGGGTGTATCGTGCGTCAACGCTCTGTCGACCTACCTGCGAGCCGAGGTGCACCGCAACGGCAAAATCTACATGCAGGAATACTCATGTGGCAAACCGCTCCACGGCGTCGAAATCATTGGCGAAGCCGACGACACAGGCACAACCATCACCTTCAAACCCGACGGCAGCATATTCACCGAGACGGTATACCAGTATGAGATACTGCAAAACCGCCTGCGCGAACTGGCCTACCTCAACAAAGGCATCACCATCACCTTTACCGACTACCGGGAGAAAGACGAAGAGGGTCGGCCCCGTCAGGAAATATTCCACTCCGACGAAGGGGTAAAAGAGTTTGTGCGGTTCCTCAACCGTAACAACGAGCCCCTCATCAACGACGTCATCTACCTCAACACCGAGAAGCAGGGCATACCCATCGAGTGTGCCATCATGTACAACACAGGCTACCGTGAAAACCTTCACTCCTACGTCAACAACATCAATACCATCGAAGGAGGAACACACGAAGCAGGTTTCCGCATGGCCCTTACACGTGTACTGAAAAAATATGCCGAAGACACCAGCGCCAAGGCCCTCGAAAAAGCCAAGGTGGAAATTTCGGGTGAAGACTTCAGAGAAGGACTCATCGCCGTCATCTCGGTAAAGGTGGCCGAGCCCCAGTTTGAAGGGCAGACCAAGACCAAACTGGGCAACAACGAAGTGAGCGGCGCCGTAAACCAGGCCGTAGGCGAGGCCCTCACCAACTACCTCGAAGAGCACCCCAAAGAGGCCAAGCTCATCGTCGACAAGGTGATACTTGCCGCCACCGCCCGCATCGCTGCCCGCAAGGCCAGAGAGTCGGTACAGCGCAAGAGCCCCATGAGCGGAGGCGGACTGCCCGGCAAGTTGGCCGACTGCTCCTCGCGCAACCCCGAAGAGTGTGAGATATTCCTCGTCGAGGGCGACTCGGCCGGCGGTTCGGCCAAGCAGGGCCGCCGCCGGGCCCCCCAAGCCATACTGCCTCTGCGCGGCAAAATCCTCAACGTCGAGAAAGCCATGTGGCACAAGGCTTTCGAGAGCGACGAGGTGAACAACATCATCACCGCGCTGGGGGTACGGTTCGGCGTCGACGGCGAAGAAGACAGCAAAAAGGCCAACATCGAAAAGCTCCGCTACCACAAAATCATCATCATGACCGATGCCGATGTCGACGGAAGCCACATCGACACCCTCATCATGACCCTCTTCTACCGCTATATGCCCGAAATCATCGAAGCCGGACACCTCTACATCGCCAACCCGCCCCTCTACCTGTGCAGCAAAGGCAACATCAAAGAGTATTGCTACACCGACGAGGCCCGGCACGCGTTCATACAGAAGTACGGCGAAGGATCAGAGTCAGGCATTCACACCCAGCGTTACAAAGGTCTGGGTGAAATGAACCCCGAACAACTGTGGGAAACGACAATGAACCCCGAAACCCGCATTCTCAAACAGGTGACCATCAACAGCGCCGCCGACGTCGACTACACCTTCTCGATGCTCATGGGCGAAGATGTGGGTCCGCGCCGGGAATTTATCGAGAAAAATGCCACATACGCCAATATCGACGCATAGGCCGGGTGCGCCCGCAACAGAAATGTCGAGGCACACAACAGGCCGGAAGAGAGCCGCAAATGTAGCATTTTCGCGGTAGGCCAAGGCCAACCGGCAACCGAAGTGGTCAACAGTTGTTGCCAAAGCCTCGCATCTCATACATTCCTACATTACCGCAAGGGGTTGTGCCGAAATTCTCATTTTGACACAACCCCTTTTGCTAAAACGAACAACAAACAACCACACTACTATGGTCAAACGCCGCAAACTGCGCCCCGAGGTCAAAGCCAACAAGCCCTTTGCCGAACACATCAGGGCCATCTTCAACGAAAGTTTCCGTACCCTCTATAATCCCCGACAGATTGCCCGCCGCATAGGAGCCAAGAACGAAATGCAGCGACGCGAAGTGGTCGCCCTGCTCGACAACTTGGTGCAAGAAGGATTTCTCTTGCAAGAATCGCCGGGACGCTACCGCCGCAACCCAGCCGACCTCTTCC
>CAJLYN010000183.1 GCA_905210875.1 uncultured Bacteroides sp.
TTCGACACCGCCCTGTCTGAGCAATGAATTTACCGGGTCCCCAGATAGAGGAAATACATACCGATGAGCACCAACAACAGGTCGACGGCTTTGCTGCGTATGTTTTTCTCGTGAAAGAAGAGGGCTCCGAAAAGGAAGCTCACCACAACGCCGCTGCGGCGAGCCATCGACACGATGGAAATCATCGAGTCGGGGAAACTCAGCGCATAGAAGTATATGAAGTCGGCGGCTACCAGAAATACCGATATGAAGAAGATGCTCCACCGCCACTGGAACGGGGTGGTGTCTTTCCGTTTTCTGTACCAGATGAGCAGGATGATAAACATGATGACCATCTGATAATAGGTGTACCACACCTGTACGACCATACGGTCGAAACCGTTTGATATGAGGAATTTGTCGTACAGCGCGCTGAGTGCTCCCGTGATGGTGGCCAGTACGATGTAGTATATCCACTTGTCGTGGCTGAACCGTATGCCCTCTTTTTTTCCGGCCGAGGAGAGCATGAAGAAGGAGATAATCGACACGATGACACCTATCCATTGGTACAGGTTGAGCCGTTCGCCGAAAATGAGCAGGGCACCCAGCAGGGTGAGTACCGGTTGTGAGGCCTTTATGGTACCGGCGATGGTGATGGGCAGGTGCTTCATGGCGAAATAGGCAAATGTCCACGACGAGAGTACGATGACGGCTTTGAGCATGACGTAGAGATGCGTCGAAAAATCGGCTCGCGGAACATAGAACAGGGTTCCCTCGATGAGGTCGGGATTGAAGCGCGAGATGAGTACGGCCGGCAGGAAGAGAAGGCTGCAAAAAACCGTGTTGAGAAAGAGTATGGGAAGTACGGCGTTGTTGTTGAGCGCCAGTTTTTTAAATACCTCGTACATACCCAGCAGGGCAGCCGAGATGAAGGCAAAAATCAACCACATAACAAATCTTTTTTATTGTAAGAACAGTTCTTCGGGATAGGTAATGTCGGTAAGGAACAGGGCATTCCCGGGAGCCGACGTGCCGGCTTTGCACCGGTCTCGTGCCTCGATGATGGAGCAGAAGCCGGCGACCGACAGTTTGCCCCGGCCCACCTCGACGAGGGTTCCCACGATGGCTCGCACCATGTTGCGCAGGAAGCGATCGGCCGTGATTTCAAATACAAGGTCGTTGCCCGAGCGTGTCCAGCCGGCATGGGTGATGCGGCAGTTGTTGGTCTTTACGTCGGTGTGCAACTTGCTGAAACTGGTAAAGTCGGTGTATTGCAGCAGGTGGGCGGCGGCCTCGTTCATGCGTTCGACGTCGAGAGTCTTTCCCTCCATCGTCCAACGGTAGCGGCCCTCGAAGGGGTTTTTCCCGCAGGAGATGTAGTAGCGGTAGGTTCTCGACTGTGCATCGAAGCGGCTGTGAGCATCGGGCTTTACCCGGCAGATGCGGTAGACGACGATGTCGGGGGGGAGCATGCGGTTGAGCCGGTGTACCCATTGTGCCGTGTCGTCGAGGATAAACGGCGCATCGACATGGGCCACCATCAGACGGGCGTGTACGCCGGCGTCGGTGCGGCCGGCTCCGGTAACGGTCGTCTCGCTGCGGAAGAGCAGCGAGACGGCTTTTTCGAGACGCTCCTGCACCGATATGCCGTTGGGTTGCCGTTGCCACCCGTGGTACTCGGTGCCGTCGTAGGCGAGGTATATGAAGTAACGGTATGTCTCGGTTTCGGACATGGCCCGTCAATCTTTTTCGAGGTAAGTGTATCCGTAGAGGCCCGAACGGTAGTTCGAGAGGAATTCCCGGCCCTCTTCGGGAGTGATGACGCCGTTTTTCATTGAGCTGGTCACCCATGTCTCTACGCTGCGCACCATCTTCTTGGGGTTATACTGTACATAGTCGAGTACTTCGGCTACGGTCTCGCCGTCGATGACCTGGTCTATCTCATAGTGGTCTTTGTACACGCTCACATGCACGGCGTTGGTATCGCCGAAGAGGTTGTGCAGGTCGCCGAGTATCTCCTGATAAGCTCCTACGAGGAATACGCCGATGTAGTAGGGCTCCTTGTTGTTGAGCGCGTGCACCGGCAAGTGGTAGTTGAAGTTGCGGGTGGAGATGAAGTTGTCAATTTTTCCGTCGGAGTCGCAGGTGATGTCTTGCAGCGTGGCCGAGCGGTTGGGCTTCTCATCGAGCCGGCTGATGGGCATTATGGGGAATATCTGGTCTATGGCCCAGGAGTCGGGCAGCGACTGGAACAGAGAGAAGTTGCAGAAATACTTGTCGGGCAACATCTTGGCAATCTTCTTCAACTCTTCGGGGGCGTGCTTTATTTCGTTGGCCATGTCGTAGACGTCGCGGGCTATCGACCAGAAGAGTCGTTCGATTTGGGCACGGGTGCGCAGGTCGAGCAGTCCCAGTCCGAAGAGGTCGAGGGCCTCTTCTCTGATTTGCAGGGCGTCGTGCCAGGTTTCGATGAGGCGAGGCTGGTTGAGGTTGTCCCACGAGTTGTAGAGCTCCCGCACCAGTTCGTGGTCGGTTTCGGAAACTTCGGTGTTGTCGTCCCACTCGGGCAGGGTGGTCGTTTCGAGCACTTCAAATATGAGCACCGAGTGGTGAGCGGTGAGCGAGCGGCCCGATTCGGTGATGATGTTTGGCTGCGGCAGGTCGTTCTTGGAGCATACGTCGACCAGTGTCCATATCGAGTCGTTGACATATTCCTGTATGGAGTAGTTCATGCTGCTCTCGCTCGTCGACGAGCGAGTGCCGTCGTAGTCGACGCCCAGGCCTCCGCCTATGTCGACAAACTCGATGTTGTAGCCCATCTTGTAGAGCTGTACATAGAATTGTGAGGCTTCGCGTAGAGCGTTTTTTATAAGGCGTATTTTGGTTACCTGGCTGCCGATGTGGAAGTGTATGAGTTTGAGGCAGTCTTTCATCTTGTTTTTTTCGAGAATGTCGAGCGCTTCGAGCAGTTCACTCGAATTGAGCCCGAACTTGCTTACGTCGCCGCCCGAGTCTTCCCACTTGCCGCTGCCCGAACTGGCCAACTTGATGCGGATACCAATGTTGGGACGTATTTTCAGACGCTTGGCAATGTTGGCAATGAGATGCAACTCGTTGAGTTTTTCGACAACGAGGAAGATGCGCCGACCCATTTTCTGTGCCAGAAGGGCCAACTCAATATAGTTTTCGTCTTTATAGCCGTTGCAGATGATGAGTGAATTGGCGTCGATGTTAATGGCCAGTACGGCGTGTAATTCTGGTTTGGAACCGGCTTCGAGACCGATATTGAATTTCTTGCCGTGGCTCACGATTTCTTCCACAACGGGACTCATCTGGTTTACCTTTATGGGGTAGATGATGAAGTTCTGTGCCGTGTAGCCATATTCGTTGGCGGCCTGTTTGAAGCAGTTGGAGATTTTCTCGATGCGATTGTCGAGAATGTCGGGAAAACGCACCAAGATGGGGGCGGGGACGTCTCTTACTTGCAACTCGTCCATCAATTCTTTCAAATCGACGGCTGCCGAGCCCTCTTTGGGAGTAACGGTTACGTGCCCTTTCTCGTTGATGGAAAAATACTTTAATCCCCAACCGGTGATATTGTACAACTCGGCCGAGTCTTCAATGCGCCATTTTCTCATTCGTTTTCTGCTTAAATAAGTAGGTGTTTCTAAAAAAGTCAAACAATCTTCCGGGTTGACGTGTTTCTACATTAACCCACACAAAAGTAGGGATAAAAAACGAACTTCTGCAATAAGTGAATGAAATATTCCTGTTTTTGCCTTTTTTTCTTTCGGGAGATTCTTTTTTCAAAACATTAAGATTTATATACCAAGATTATTTTTTATATTTGCGAGACAGATAAATGAATATTCAATTTTTAAACAAAATAATTGGAATATGGTAAATTACAAAGACTTAGGACTGGTGAACACTCGGGAGATGTTTGCCAAAGCCGTTAAAGGCGGTTATGCTATTCCTGCCTTTAACTTCAACAACATGGAACAGTTGCAGGCTATCATACAAGCAGCCGTAGAGACCAAATCGCCGGTGATATTGCAAGTATCCAAAGGGGCACGTCAATATGCCAATCAGACGCTGCTGCGCTATATGGCCGAGGGTGCTGTGGCTTATGCCAAGGAATTAGGTTGTGCCAAGCCCGAAATTGTATTGCATCTTGATCACGGAGATTCGTTTGAACTCTGCAGGTCGTGCATCGACATGGGCTTCTCGTCGGTAATGATAGACGGTTCGCACTTGCCTTACGACGAAAACGTGGCTCTTACCCGCAAGGTGGTAGAGTATGCTCATCAGTTTGATGTAACGGTCGAAGGTGAGTTGGGTGTATTGGCCGGTGTTGAAGATGAAGTATCGGCCGAGCATCACACCTACACCCGCCCCGAAGAGGTTGTCGATTTCGTTACCAAGACGGGTTGCGACAGTCTGGCCATCTCTATCGGTACTTCGCACGGAGCCAACAAGTTTACGCCGGCACAGTGTACACGCGACGCCAACGGTCGTCTTGTACCTCCCCCCTTGCGTTTTGATGTACTCGAAGCCGTGGAGAAGGAGTTGCCCGGTTTCCCCATTGTGTTGCACGGTGCTTCGTCGGTACCCCAGGAAGAGGTCGATACCATCAACAAATACGGTGGTGCATTGAAAGATGCCATCGGTATTCCCGAAGATCAGTTGCGTAGAGCTGCTGCTTCGGCCGTGTGCAAAATCAATATCGACTCC
>CAJLYN010000184.1 GCA_905210875.1 uncultured Bacteroides sp.
GGCGTTCATCGACAGCCAGTTCGAGCTTGTCGATGTGGTAACGTATCTCATCGAGTTTGGGTGCAATCACATCGTGATAGGCAATAGCCTTTTCGCGTTCACCAACGATGCGGTTGGCCACCTTGCGGGCCTCGACCAGTTCATCAACCTTGGCCTTGATAGCGATTTCGCGCTCGGCAATATCTTCGATGATTTCGAGGTTCTTGGCCGAGAGGCGGGCAGCCTTTTCAGCGGGGAAGAGGTCGCGCATCTTGTAGACGTTGTCGATAAGGGTCGACTGGTATGAGGTGGCTACGGGTATGATGTGGTTCATGACCAGGTCGCCCAGAACGCGGGCCTCAATCTGTATCTTCTTGGTATAGGTTTCCCACTTGACTTCGTTGCGGGCTTCGAGCTCCTTACGGGTCATGACGCCGGTCTCCTCGAACATCTTCACCGAACTCTCTTTGAGGTAGTTGTCGAAGATAAGGGGCACACTTGTCTCGCAATCAAGACCGCGACGGGCGGCTTCGGCCTTCCACTCATCGCTGTAACCGTTGCCGTCGAAATGTATGGCCTTGCACTCCTTGATATATCGGCGCAACACATGCAAGATAGCCACCTGCTGGTCGGTGCCCTCTGCAATCAAGGCGTCGACATCGTGTTTAAACCGGGTCAACTGATGGGCCACGGCGGCATTGAGGGCAATCATGGCCGAAGCGCAGTTGGCCTCGGAACCGACAGCACGGAACTCAAAGCGGTTGCCGGTAAAGGCAAAGGGCGAGGTGCGGTTGCGGTCGGTATTGTCGATAAGTAGCTCGGGTATCTGCGGAATATTGAGACGCATGCCATGCTTACCGCCGAGCGAGGAGAAGTCGTTGTCGTCGCTCTCTTCGATGTGGTCGAGTACCTGCGAGAGCTGTGAGCCGAGGAAGCTCGATATGATGGCGGGAGGTGCTTCGTTGGCACCCAGACGATGGGCATTGGTGGCACTCGAAATGGAGGCTTTCAACAGGCCGTTGTGCTTGTAGACGGCCATCAGCGTGTTCACAACAAAGGTGATGAAGCGCAGGTTGTCGAGCGGTGTTTTGCCGGGAGCCATGAGCAACACGCCGGTATCGGTACCGAGCGACCAGTTATTGTGCTTGCCCGAGCCGTTCACACCCTTGAAGGGTTTTTCGTGCAGCAGCACGCGGAAACCGTGGTTGCGGGCCAGTTTGCGCATGAGGGCCATGATGAGGAGGTTGTGGTCGTTGGCCAAGTTGCACTCCTCATAGATGGGGGCCAGCTCAAACTGATTGGGGGCCACCTCGTTATGGCGTGTCTTGACGGGTATTCCAAATTTCAGGGCTTCGATTTCGAGCTCCTTCATAAAGGCGGCTACGCGGCTGGGTATGGCTCCGAAATAGTGGTCTTCGAGCTGCTGGTTTTTAGAACTTTCGTGCCCCATGAGGGTGCGGCCGGTCAGGAGCAAATCGGGACGGGCGGCGTAAAGCCCCTCATCGACGAGGAAATATTCCTGCTCCCAACCCAGATAGGAGTAGACCTTCTTGACCTCGGGATTGAAATAATGACACACATCAACAGCGGCCTTGTCGACAGCCCGCAAAGCTTTGAGCAGCGGAGCCTTATAGTCGAGCGACTCACCGGTATAGGCAATGAAGATGGTGGGAATGCAGAGCGTGTCGTCGACAATGAAGGCGGGAGAAGAGGGATCCCAGGCCGAATAGCCGCGTGCCTCGAAGGTGTTGCGGATACCGCCGTTGGGAAAACTCGACGCATCGGACTCCTGCTGGGCCAACAGTTTGCCCGAGAACTCTTGAATGACACCGCCACGACCGTCGTGCTCAATAAACGAGTCGTGCTTTTCGGCCGTTCCTTCTGTAAGGGGAGCAAACCAGTGAGTGTAATGGGTAGCTCCCATCTCTACGGCCCAAGTCTTCATGCCCTCGGCAATGCGATCAGCAATCGAACGGTCGAGCGGAGCTCCATTGCAAATCACATTCATCAACTGTTCATATACATCAGGAGCCAGATACTGCTGCATCTTGGCCTGATTGAACACGTACTTACCAAAATATTCCGAAGGGTGTTCCGCGGGAGTCGGAACCTCGACAGGCTTTTTCTTGAAAGCTGTCTCTACAACTCTGAATCGAAGTGTTGACATTTTTCTGTTGCTTTTTTATAAAAAATTGGCTCCCGATGACGAGAAAGGGAGACTCTGTTGCAACGGCAAAGGTACGTAAAAATTTTTATCGGAAAGGGCTTCACACCTATTTTTAAACGCCTTTTGCTACGAGGGTCAACCTACCAACGATTGGATAATGGCACACACGCGGTCTATGCCGAAACGACCGGTATCGAACGTAAGATTGTAATTCCGTATGTCGCCCCAGTGATTGCCGGTGTAGTGATGATAGTGTTCCTCTCTTGATTTGTTGATGCGCTCAATCTCGGGCAAGGCCTTTTCGGGAGTTATGCCATACTGTTCGGTTACCCGTTTGGCCTTACTCGACATATCGGCGTGCAAAAAGATTTTCAGCACATCGGGATAATCTTTGAGAATATAGTCGGCACACCTACCCACAATGACACAAGGTCCCTCGGCAGCAATACGACGAATAACACGGCTTTGCGCCACAAAAAGAGCATCGGCTGGAGAAAGACTTTTTTCAAGCGGAGCGCCATAATCCTGGAGAATCATCTGCAACAGCATGTTACCGGGAAGACTTTGTTCATTCTTACGCACAAAATTTTCGGTAAAACCGGCCTCTTTGGCAACCAACGTAATCAACTCGCTGTCATAGAACTTATACCCGAGAGCCTTGGCCAAGCGCTCGCCTATCATGTGCCCGCCACTGCCATACTCGCGCGAGATGGTAATCACAGTGTGTGATAGTCCGGCATGTATCTCCTCTGCAACAGAAGTGCTGCCGGAGACTTCCCACCGTCGGAGAAAATCCAGCCATGGACTTATCAGTCTCACAAACGGGCCAGTGAGCAGGGCAACAATAACGGTACCCTCGCGCAACCCCTCGATATGCCCCGAAAGAATGAACGAGAGAGCTACGGCAATCACCACCAGCGTGACGTCAAAGGCAATCTTCATCGTCCCGAATTGTGCCTTAAACCGTTTGGAGGCTATCTGTACCGTGTACTCACCACTGACCATGGTAACATCGGCCACTACTTCGAGACTGATTCCTAATGCCAACACAGCACAACCAGCAATCAGAGAAACAATTTTCAACACATATACCGATGGATTGTAACTGCCCAACATTGCCATCGTCACGTCGATAAACACACCAAACAGTACAGAGACCGGAATCTGCATGAGCAAGTCAATCTTCTTATCTACTATGCCGCGACGCCCGAGCATCAACATCTGGGCTGCAATCAGAATCATATTCAGAATGAAAATGTAAGTACCCATTGTCAATGGGGTATTCAGACTCATGACGTAAGGTATACTCGATATGGGCGATGTGCCTAAATAAGATTTTGTAACCAGACTGACTCCAAATGCACTAAAAAACAACGCCACCGTAAAAATCAGATAGCGGCGGAACAACTCTTTTTTTCCCATTAAAACCTAATTTTTTTTGCGGTGCAAAGTTAAATCTCTATTTTTAGACCGAAATTGCAAAATACGTAATTATTTTCACAAATCGCGCCAATATATGCCAACCGAACAGAAACAAGAATTTCAATTTGAAATGCCGGACTCAATGCCCGATACCATATATGTGAAAGAAGCTTGCCGGGAAGAGATGCTGCTGCCCGCACATACTCATACCAAAGACCAGATTGTATTCACCACATCGGGAACCCTGAGAATCGACATCGGTGAAAAAATACTTTTTGTACCCGAACATCACATCGTCTGCATTCGCCATGGAATAACGCACACTATATCCAGTAACAATCAAAGGATATCGGCCACGGTCATATACGGACTCTTCGACTCCATTCCTCCCAATACCGTCTATCAATCAAATGAACAGGTAGGCAGTCTGCTAAAATTCATACACACATCATGCCCTGCTTATATCGAACAAACAAAAAAACCGCACATATACCTATTCCTGTATGCCTTCATACAAATAATTCCGCATATGTGCCGTATCTCCAATATACCCCTGACCTTCGGTCTCATTGCCGACAACAATCGGATACGTCCCATACTCGACTATATAGCCGAACATAGCCATGAAGAGTTGCGAATGGCCGACCTGGCCCGTCGCTTTGGTTACTCCGAAAGGAATTTAAGTCGACTCTTCAAGCAGTCGGGCATACGGTTTACCCATTGCGTCAACACACACCGTATAACAAAAGCTATCGAATTAATAGCGGAAGGAAACATACCCATACGCAAAATAGCTTATATCACAGGATTCAATACCCCCAGCAGCTTCAACCGCGTATTCAAACAAATTACTGGACGCACACCCGGGGAATTTACACGTGTGGAAAAATCGGGGAAACAAGTGTGACACGAATCGATTCTCAAAATCAGGCGAAAAGCCGTTTTCACAACGGCTTTCCTGGGCAAAAACTCTACCACACCACTCACCTCAATCCCTAGCATCGATAAACTGATATCACAATCCGGTAAAACAGTCTTATGGTTATAAACGGATATAAAAGTTCCAAAGGCCACAAACTAAAAATCTTTTC
>CAJLYN010000185.1 GCA_905210875.1 uncultured Bacteroides sp.
CAATCCACCCAAATAGGGTATTATATTGGTATCGGTTGCATATGAACTGGTGGTTGTCGAAACAGTTATCGGCACCAGTATCATATCGGAATCATACGCATAGTCGGCCGTCGGATTGAGAGAACCGTCGGGATTCAATATATCGTTGGGATCGTATTGGAAGATATTCATGATATAATTCTGCAATCCGGTAAATGTATAGCTATTCGACGTAGAGTCGTATGCAGCATAGAAATAGTTTTTATTGTCGTTGATAAGACGGTCGGCATAAAACTCTTCTATGTTCATCGGCACGATGGCATTGGTCGAAGAGGTTGCGTTTCCACCCTTGCGCATCAGCAGCAGGTAAGGGGGCGGCACAATGCCCAAGGCTTTCAGCTCAGCCGGCATGGGTTTGAGCGGAATGGTCATATTAATTGTATTGAGCACTCCTACGGTGTCGGTGCTGGCAAGACTACGAGAGTTGTTAAACGTCTCAATAATCCTGGTTGTAGGGAATGTTATGGCTCCATCATACATTTGAGGAGACTGCATCACCGCCTCACCCTGGGCCCTGAGAGCTTCGACCGAGGGTGCCGTCTGTGCAACAATATGATTGATGGTCGGCGCTTCGTATGATGTCATCATATAGGTTGTGGAGGCATTTTCAACATAGAGCTGGTCGGAATCGTCGCTTACTGTCTTCAATGCTCCGCTACTGTCATAAGCATATGTGCGATGATAGACGACAACGGCTGTCGACACAATATACAACATTGTGCCCCTTCCAAAGGTGTTGGTTATATACAACCCTTTAAAAAACTGATTCATGGCCGAGGTGGTAATGTTCCCGCCGTTTTGTAGGTAAAACTCATAGAATTTCTCAGCCCACGCTTTTTTCTCGTCAGGGGTGCTACCAAACGTTTGGTTTATGAAACGGTAGCCATTATCGTCGAGCAAGGAATCGGGATATGATTGCGTTGAGGCCACATAGAAGCTACTGCCCAACTTGTCGGCAGGGTCATAATACTCGGCCGGATTGAGATTACTATATATTGGCACTCGCACATTACCATCTTCACGCAACAACTTGTTGAGAGGATATACGGTTAGCTGCATAGGAGCCAAAGAGTCTCCAAAGAAGCTGTTGTACTGGAAAGCGATTTCTACACCTACCGAATCGACCATGTCGGGCTTCACCAGATTGGTATCGAACTCGGCTACGGGATAAAACTGTGTCAGATAATCGGCCTTGACCGTTCCGTAATCGGGGATAACCACCTCTCCCAACATCTGTATAATGGTGCGATTGGGAAGCGAATCGACAGGAAAAGTCGATACAGAATCGGTATGCTGGGTATACACAAACGATGAATCGATATAAATGGTAAGCGAAGTGGTATCGACCGAAAAGCCTATCGTGCCCGAATCGTCGTTACAAGAACTGAAAAATGCTATAAAAAGCAAAGGTAAGAGATATATACGGTTGCGCATCATGATACAAATCATTTATGGGCAGCTGCCCACACTTCATCGTAAAAGGTATTGTAAGCATCGATGTAAACATCGGGCGACTGATAGGGTAAAAATGGTTTTCCCGAAGATTTTGCAGCCTCAGCAACTTTCTCGTCGATTTGCGGAGAGGCCTGAATAAGGCCATCGGAATACCGTATGGCCAAACGAGAAAGAGCTTCAAAATCAACAGCCTCGTCTAATCCGAAACCGAGATCTTCGGCCCGAATGCCTTCCCACAAGAGTTTCGAGGGAAAAGTTGTCGGGAAAGGCGTGGTAAAGTGATTTTCATAAATTGAATAGACGATTTTTGCATCACGGAAAGAGGGATCCTCAGCATATGCTCTCTTAATATAAAGGGGAGCCAATGCCGTAAACCAACCGTGACAGTGAATGATGTCGGGGACCCATCGCAGTTTTTTTACGGTCTCCATGACACCTCTCACAAAAAAGATACTGCGCTCATCGTTATCCTCAAAGTCTTTTCCTTCATCATCGACCAGCAGGTTCTTACGCTGGAAATAATCATCATTATCGATAAAATAGACCTGCATCCGAGCCGACTGTATCGATGCCACCTTGATAATCAACGGATGGTCGGTGTCGTCGATAATAAGGTTCATGCCCGAGAGTCGTATTACCTCATGCAATTGATTGCGGCGCTCGTTGATATTACCGTACTTGGGCATAAAAGCACGGATTTCACGGCCTCTTTCTTGAATACCTTGCGGTAAATTTCGACATATCGTAGCAATTTCCGAATCGGGAAGATACGGAGTCATCTCTTGAGAAATGAACAAAACCTTTTTTGCTTCCATCATGCAGTTGTCTAAAATTTCATCTGCAAAGATACTAAAAAAAATATCGGAAACCGCCATATCGACTCAGCAGATTAACAGTTTTTGATAATATATTCCCCTGTACAACTATTTCTTACAAAATTTCTCTTGAAAATTCCCTGTGAAAAACTTCTTTGTTCGAGTTTTATTTACTTCTTTTGCACCGTTTTTTCAAAACCAATCATGGAAATTATTTCTAAAATTTCAGATTTACAGGCGCGTATTGCCGCCTATCGCGCCGAGGGCAAACAGATAGGTCTTGTCCCCACCATGGGAGCTTTGCACAACGGACACCTTTCTCTCGTAAAACGCTGTGTGAGCGAAAACGGCTGTTGTGTAGTGAGCGTCTTTGTGAACCCTACCCAATTTAACGACAAAAACGATTTAAAACATTACCCCCGGACTCCTGAAGCCGACTGTGCGCTTCTCGAAAGTGCCGGCTGCCACATCGTGTTCATGCCTACGGTCGAAGAGATGTATCCACAACCCGATACCCGCGTCTTTGATTTGGGCCCGGTTGCTGCCGTCATGGAAGGGAAATACCGTCCGGGACACTTCAACGGCGTGGCTCAAATCGTGAGCAAACTCTTCGATACGGTAAAACCCGACCGTGCCTATTTCGGAGAAAAAGATTTTCAACAGATTGCCGTCATCAGGGAAATGAACCGGCAATTGAAATTTCCGGTCGAAATCGTCGCTTGCCCCATTGTCCGCGAAGCCGACGGTATGGCATTGAGCAGCCGCAATACCCGCCTGACTCCCGAGCAGAGAAAAAATGCCGTAAACATTTCGCAAACTCTGTTTAAAAGTCGTACCTTTGCCTCGCAACACACGGTACAAGAGACCATCGCCTACGTCATCGACACCATCAACGAAGTACCCGACCTGCGCGTAGAGTACTACGAAATCGTGAACGGCGACACCCTGCAAGCAGTCTCGTCGTGGGACGATGCTCCGTACATCGTAGGTTGCATTACCGTATATTGTGGTGAAGTGCGTTTAATCGACAATATTACTTACCGCCCATAAATATATAGGAGTCATGCTGTTAGAGGTACTAAAATCAAAGATTCACCGTGTAACCGTAACACAAGCCGACCTCAACTACATCGGCAGCATCACCATTGATGCCGACCTGCTCGACGCAGCCAACATCATCGAAGGCGAACGGGTACACATCGTCAACAACAACAACGGCGAACGATTCTCGACCTATGTCATCAAGGGAGAAAGAGGCTCGGGCACGATATGCCTCAACGGAGCAGCTGCCCGCAAGGTACAACCCGGCGACATCGTCATCATCATAGCTTATGCCATGATGGATGCCGAGGAAGCCCGGCACTTCAAACCTACGGTCATCTTCCCTGACACACAGACCAACCGCCTCTTATAAAGAGACTTCCAGCCACGGTGTGACAAAATGCCGTGTTGCAGGACAACAAGCACAATCGACATTCCGGAGTGGCGCTACAACAACACCTTCCGGATTTGTTGGTTACATATGGGAGGTAAAAGTTACCTCTTTATGCAAATGCAACGATTATTTTAGATAGAGATATATGTTTGAAAATTTAAGCGAGAAACTCGAACGGTCATTCAAGATACTCAAAGGCGAAGGCCGTATTACCGAAATCAACGTAGCCGAAACCCTGAAAGAGGTGCGCAAGGCTCTGCTCGACGCCGACGTCAACTATAAGGTTGCCAAGCAATTTACCGACACGGTAAAAGCCAAAGCCCTGGGTATGAATGTTCTTACCGCCGTGAAGCCCGGACAGCTCATGGTGAAAATCGTACACGACGAACTCGCCGAACTCATGGGTGGAAAAGCAGTCGACATCGATGTGAACGGCTCTCCGGCCATTATCCTGATGGCAGGTCTGCAAGGCTCTGGTAAGACCACATTCTCGGGCAAACTGGCACAGACGCTGCGCACCAAGCGAGCCAAACGCCCCTTGCTGGTGGCCTGCGACGTGTACCGTCCTGCTGCTATCGAGCAACTGAAAGTACTTGGAGAGCAAATCGGTGTTCCGGTCTATGCCGAGCCCGACAACAAAAAGCCGGTCGAAATTGCACAGAACGCCATAAAAGAGGCACGCAAACAGAACTATGACCTCGTCATCATCGATACCGCCGGTCGTCTGGCCGTCGACGAAGAGATGATGAACGAAATCGAAGCCCTGAAAAAGGCCATCAACCCACAGGAGATTCTCTTCGTAGTTGATGCCATGACCGGTCAGGATGCCGTGAATACGGCGAAAGCATTCAACGACCGACTCGATTTCACCGGTGTCGTACTCACCAAGCTCGACGGTGATACCCGCG
>CAJLYN010000186.1 GCA_905210875.1 uncultured Bacteroides sp.
GGGGTTGAACAGGCGGGCAAAAACGTTGCGCCGTCGCGTCGACATGGCCAGCAAATCAATTTTTTCCTTCTCAACGAAAGCTTCCAGCTCGTCCAGCAGGTTATCTTCCTTCTTTATCAGCGAACAGGATACTTCATATCCCTCGTAATGCTTTTCGAGATAACTCTTCATGCCCGAGAGACGCACATCGTCCCACACATCTTTTTGCGACTGAATATGTACGAAATGCACCTTGAACCGGAAAGCGGCAAAGAGCCGCATGAAAGTATCGACCGCGAGCAGATCCTGCTGGTCGAAATTGGTAAAGAAAGCGATGCTTCTTACACTTTCAAAGCCGACAAAGGGTACATTCTCGGGTATGGCCAGCACCGGAACACAGGCCGACTCAAAGACTTCGGCCGTTACGCTTCCTATCAAATCGCTTTCCTTGCGGCCCTTTCCACGGGTACCCATGACGATGAGTGCCGGACGATTGGTCTTGGCATAGCGATATATTTCGTCTTCAGGAATACCGTCTTTCCACACGGGTTCTACCTCGACGTCGGGCAGACGTCCCAGTTTTACCTCCTTGTTGAGGGCTTCGAGCAGTTTCTTCATATCTTGCTCGGCCTGACGGCGTATCTCCTTGTACATCTCCATGTCGCTGTCGTTGACGGCTTCGATGGAGAATACGCTGGTGGCCGAGAGCATGCTCATGAAATCGGGTATGAGGTAGGTGTGCAACAGCACCACTTTGGCTTTGAGCGGGCCGGCCACTGTAAAAGCAGTGCGGCATGCCTTGATAGAATAATCGGAGAAATCGACAGGAACCAGTATCTGATTCTCGCGACTCTCCGATTTATTATTTTCCCGCCACTCTTCAAAGATGGGACTGTTTTCGAGAATTTTGAGGGCGTGCGGCAAATCGTTTTCCCGAATGCGGATACGCACCCCCGACGAAACAACCGGTTGTATAAGGTTGACATTCTGTATGGCAACAGGTATACCCTCGTTTTCCAATATACCTTTTATGATCTGAGCTTTCTCGTAGGTATATATTGCTACTGTTATTAATCTGTCTTCACTCATGATTTACGGATTTTTCGCATGAAACAATTACCAATGCACACAGAAACAAACAGAAGTGTATGCGTTCTGTTCAAAAACGGGTACGGAGGCGTTTCTCCGAAAGGCGAAGGCTATGCGTTTTCCTCTTCCAATATCTTCATGGCCATATCATAGATGGTCGTATTGTCGAGGACTACGATACCACCGTCAGGGCCCGGCTCGATGTGCAGGCCGCAGTTTTTCCCGAACTCATAGTTGTTGCCGCCGAAATAGTTACGTACGGTTTGGACGGTTACATTCAATTCATCGGCGATTCTGTGCATGGAACCGTCGGGTAAACTATCTTTGATACGACGCAGTTCGTTGAAAGAAATTGTCTTTGTCATGGCGATAAAATTTTAAGGGGTTAAACTCTTCGTTGATTGTTTTCCGGCAATAAATATAATTTTAATATTCGGGAAAAGCAAATAAATCGATGCTTTTTTGTACACAATTTCTCATTACCGGTCATAAGTATTTCTTTTATAGAATCAAAGATGTACCAGCAAGTGAGTCAAAGGGTCAAAGGGTCAAAGAGTCAATGCAAGGAAAAGTTCAGGGCAGGAGCAGCCACGAGTATAAACAGGAAAGTCACATATACAACAACGGTTACCAGTCTCACCTGAGAAGACCCGGCATAGGGCTGCCGCCCGGGCATACGGAACCATGATCGTCCATACATATATAAGCGATAGCTTCCCCACCCGACAAAAGTCCCCCACAAGAGCCCCACCACAATATCGCCGGGGTAATGCACGCCAAGATACATGCGCGAATAGCAGGTGAGCAAAGCCCATATCACGGCCGTCACCGTGTAAAGGCGGTTACGAAAGAGCAACGAGGTAAAGGTTACAATACCGGCAGCATTGGCGGCATGGCTCGAAAAGAATCCGTACATACCGCCTCTATACCCGTTGACAATGGTGACGAGCGAAGCGATGTCGGGGTCTCGTGCAGGACGCAAGCGCTCAAACAGGGGCTTGCACACCGAGGAGGCAAACTGGTCGCACAGCAAAACAACAACACCGGCCATGACCACAAGCCATAGCCCCTCTTTCCAGCCACCAGAGCGAAATGCCACATATATCATCGACAAGATGAGCGGTATCCACACCAGTTTCCCGGTATAAATCCACATTACCTGGTCGCCATAAAGCGAATGTCCCTGATTGAAAAAGAGCAGCAGGGAGCGGTCGAGTTCAAGCAGCGTATCGAGCATAATGGGCAAAGATAGGCCTTTTGCCCCGCATGGACAAGCCTGCGTGTTAAATTCATTCGATGACGGAAATTAAATCACTTCAAGCTTGTCGGTCGGTATCCAACCCTGGTTACCGTCTTCAAGGCGTATCTCGCTCCACTCTCCCACATGGTCGGTAAGATATACTTTCGTACCTTCATGCAGAACAAAAAGTTCGGTACCACTCTCCGACGGAGAACTTTTCACGGTGATGGTAGGTGCCATGATAATGGCCGTGTCACGATGTGTAAGTACGGCTTTCTGCTCCGAAGCAAAATGATTGGCGGCAACGGTAACAATCAGAGCCAGCAAGCCGGCAAAGAAGCCTACTTTACGCCAAACAACCCGCTCAACAAAAATGTAAAGCAAAAGCCCAACCAGAAATAACAAAAATGCCACCACGGCGATAACTGCCCAGGCATTCGACGAAAAGATGTTTTGGACCGTCGTCATCCATCTTTGGAGGAAAAAGGTTCCCAGCGGTTCAATCTTGTCGGAGATACGGGCCTGGGCCATGGTCAGGTTGAAGCGGGCATCTTCGTTCCCGGGATCGAGCAGCAGCGAACGTTCATAGTTGAGTATGGCACGCGAATAAATGCCACTCTTGTAATAGGCATTACCCAGATTGTAAAAATAGGCAGCCGAGGTTCCGTCCTGTTCACCCGACTGTTCGTACAACTCGGCAGCCTGCGCATAATCGCCGTTGCGGTAAGCCTCATTGGCCCGGTCTATCAAAGTCTGTGCATCGGCTTTCCCGGCACAGAAAACAGCCAAGAGAAACGCCATCTGGAAATATATCTTTTTGAAACTCATAGTCAGCACACGTTTATCATTTGATGTTTTCCATTTTTCCTATCACGTCGAGGGTCTCTTCGTAAAGACGATCCATCGCCTCATCGTTCTGCGAAGGAGCATAACGGGCAAATTCGCAAGTATCCATCACCTCCATTACCCGTGCAATAAGCGGGTCGTCGGCACCGTAAGCGTGCAACTTGGCGGCAATATTGTCGCGAGAGAGTTCCGAGAGAGGCAATTGCAACTTGTCACTTATATATCCCCAAAGAGCTTTGAGGGTTTCGTCGTAAAACTGTTCGTTGTTGCGCTCTTTGAGGTACTTACCAGCCACCTTCAAACGTCGTATCGCCACCTTATTGGCTTTCTTGGTACGGAGACGGGCAACATTGGCACGTTCCCGGGTCTGCCGATAATTAATAAGAAGGAAAGCAACAAGCAGCAATACCGGCACTATATAGCAAAGCCGATAGGCCCAAGAACCGTAGAAGAACGACAACTCTTTCTCCTGCTGCAAATCGCCCAAACGAATGAATCGGATATCCTGATTGAGTTGCTTTACAGCCTCCTTGTCGGAGAAGTTGGCAAGGACTACCGAATTGTCATTGCCCGCACCACGTGCCACGGTCAGATGGTATTCAGGCGTCTGCAACGTCTTGTACTGTTTTGTATTGATGTCGAAGTAGGTAAACTCGACAGGAGGCAAGGTAAACTCTCCGGCCGAACGGGGAATAATCGTATATTCTACCGTGCGGGTCCCACTCACTCCCGAAGGAGTGTTTTTCAAGTCGGTCGATACTTTGGGGTCGTAGACATCAAAGTCGACCGGGAATTTCACCGCTGGATTTTTCATGTATCTCAAATTGGCCGTACCCTCCAAAACCAATTTCAACGTAACAGCCTCATTGGCAGTGAGAGACTCCTTGCTCAACGACGAAGTGAGTTTGAGCCGCGAACCTACGGCATTCATAAACGAAGCCGGTTGTGGCGATGGCAAGGGCTTTACCCGCACGGTAACCGGCTCGGTCGTAGCTGTTCTTATCAGTTCCTGCGTACCTCGCATCATGCGGAAAATGCCCGGCATGGCACGCTCCACCAGAATGGAGACATCAAAACTGCCCTGCGAAATCTTCAACTCACCCGAATGTTGCGGATAGAGTAACATCTGTTTAACGACAACCACCTGATAGTTTTTGCCGTTGTAGTGTTCCCATTCGACTTGCGTTTCACCTCGGTCTATTTCTTGGGAGACGAAACCGTCGAAAGATGGCAGAGTTGCATTCTGTATACCCAATATATTGCCTCCACGCGTATAGAACTTAATGGTTGCCAATATGGGTTCCTGTTCATATACCGATGTTTTGGACAATATAAGACGGGCAAACAATTCGGGCTCTTCCTCCCCACTGGCCTGCTGTGCACGGCTGCCGGCTCCGCTATTACCGCCCGCAGGGGCCGGCGTATTTGGGTCGGGAGGCAACACCTGTATGTTCAACGTATTTGACGACAACTGTTTGCCACCAACTTCTATGGTAG
>CAJLYN010000187.1 GCA_905210875.1 uncultured Bacteroides sp.
ACGTCATTGTGCGTCCCAACGGACGGCTGTGCGGCTGTGGTCGTTCGGGCTGTCTCGAAACCTACACTTCGGCCACCGGTGTGGCCCGTACGGCCCGGGAGTTTCTCGAGTTGCAACGCGTCGAGAGCCTTCTGCGCCGCATACCCTTGCAGGATATTACGTCGAAAGATGTCTACGACGCGGCAGTAGCCGGCGATGCCTTGGCGCAGGAAATCTTTGAATATACCGGGAAGATTCTGGGCGAAGCCTTTGCCAATTTCGTAGCCTTTTCCAGCCCCAAGATGATTGTGCTCTTCGGTGGTCTCACACATGCCGGCGATTTGATTCTGCGCCCCATCAAGGAGGCCATGGAAGACAATCTTCTGCATGTATTCAAAGGAAAAGTCGAATTGGTGCTCTCGCAGCTCAACGAAGCCGACGCCGCCATTCTCGGTGCCAGTGCCTTGGGTTGGGAAGCTGCGCAATAACTATTTCTCCATGTGTCGAAAACGATAAAGTCGTTCTGCCCAAGCAGAACGACTTTATCTGTATTTTCCCAAAATCGGCGGATAAGGACAATACGGGAATAATTTAAACATTGTATTTACCGTATTAGACATTTGCCGTAATGAGGTTCTCGCAAAAAATGATTTTGATCTTTGGTTTGTCTATGATATGAAAAACACTTTTTTGATTTTTGTTTCGATTTTCTTTGTGTTTACGGTTGGGATACAAGCCAAGACACAAATTGTAGAAAAACCGCCTTATGTTTATAGCTCTACGACAATACTCGAAATACCCCGTGTTACGCTTACCGATACGGCGACAATTGTCGATTTCGAGGTGTATTATCGGGCGGGGAAAACGGTTGAGTTCAGTTCTTCCCTCGCTTTGGTCGACGGTAACGGATGTCGTTATGCATTCCGTTCGTGTGAGGGTATGGTACCAGGAAAAAGGGTGCGTATGCCCGAGAGTGGAAAATTATCGTTATCGCTTGTTTTCGAACCATTGCCTCCGAAAACCCGTTCGTTCGATTTTGTCGAAGGTTTCAGTGAGAACAGTTGGAAAATATATGGCATATCTTTGACAGGAAGGCTTTCTGATGACAGAAAAGAGATAAAGCGTCTCGAAAAACGGAAAGTATCAGAAAGCGGACTGTCTCTTCCTGATACCGGGCTGACGGCTGATTCGGCCGTTGTTACCGGACGAATTATCGGGTTCAGAAAAGATTTCGGCCGACAGATAGCGGCTTGGTATAATACGGTTTTCGACGGTCGGCAGCAATGTGTAACCGGTCGTGTCGATGACAATGGAACTTTCCGCTTATCGTTATCGGTACATGTCCCGACGGAAATTATCTTCTCATATGATGAGCAGCCTTTGCGTTTCTTTGTCGTTCCGGGAAAGACGGTGAATGTGGATATAAATTTAGCGGAATGGACTCGTCGGGGCAGTCGCTTGCTTCGGGAGCAGCCTTCCCGGGAACGATCGGCATATTTCTCGGGAGCAATGGCCGGGATAAATGATGAGAAAGTGCATGACACATTGCTGATAGGAGATTTTTGTCGGTAAAATAAAGGCCTTTTATAAAATGTCTGTCGATGATTATAAGGCTTATCTGTTGCACCGCTATGACAGCCTTTGTGTCGAAATCGACCGGCAACCGTGGAGTGAGGCTTATAAGAAAATCAATCGGATAAATAATGCGGTGTGGTGCGCCTTGCTGTTGAATCGTTATTCTTTGAGTTTGCGATTGTCTTATTGTCGTTTTTTCAAAGGACCCAGAGATGCTGGGCCGTATGCTTTTGCTCAGCAGTTCGAATATCCCGATTCATCGTATTTCGATTATTTGTTGATGCTCCGGCCTTATTTCGATGACGGGTCGATTGTTTGGGGAGAACGCTTCGGCGATTTGGTCAACTCGATAACGAGGGAGGTCAAATTGAAAAAAAAGATGTGTCCCGACCTTTGGCAATTTATCGAGGAGGCCGATTCCATACATCATTTTTTGTCGGACGAAGAGAGGTCTTTGCTACGAGATATATCCCGGGAGGGGTATGACTTGTTGGACGAGAGCGATAAAGAAAGAGTGTGGAATATGGTAGATGCCCATAAAAGATACTTGAAAATTTTTTTAGGAGTAATTTCCCGTAAAGGAAATGTTTCGTTACCGGTGGCTTTTTTCGGCGAAGAGAGTACATACTTCGATTGGGCCGAAGCTCAACGCTGTTACGTGAAATTAAAAGAAAATTATACGCCGCTTGACCAAGACGATATGGCATCGTTGCGGGCGATGGACGATACGATGTTTTATCGGATACTCTCGGCCGATAGCGATTCTTTATCGGTCTACCTCAAACATAATCGCGCGCTCTCTTCCCGACTCGATGCCCCGCTTGATTCTCTTTCAGGGGAAGACCTTTTTGCGGCTCTCGTGGCTCCTTATCGGGGTAAGATTGTCTTGGTGGATTTCTGGGAGACCTGGTGCTCTCCGTGCCGCATAGCCATGCAGCAGATGGTCCCTCTCAAAAGAGAATTGGCCGGTAAAGATATCGTTTATCTTTATCTGGCAACCGATGGCTCTTCCAATAAGGAGACATGGTCGAACTTGATTGAGGCTGTTCCCGGCTATCATATCTTGTTGTCGCTCCGTCAGGGTCGCAGTCTTTCTTCCCTTTTGGGAATAAGCGGAGTCCCCACGTTTATCATTGTCGACCGGCAAGGTAACCGGGTGAAAAAACTGACTGGCTATCCCGGTGTCGAAACGATGAGACGTTACCTGCTCGACGCGTTGGATAGATAGCGTCGGAGCCCCTTTGTCGATGTCGGCCGTTGTTTTGGAATGACCCGCATTTTCTCTGTCGGATAAGCCGGCTGAAAAGAGGGTGTGTTTCAAAACTTTTGTTCCGCCGACGGCCATACCGGTATTATTTTGTATCTTTGTCGGGTCAAGAAATATTCAGGCATGATAGAACGCGTCATTATTCTCGAAAACGTCGATCCGGTCATCTTTTATGGGGTGAACGACAGCAATGTGCAGTTGCTGCGTACACTCTTTCCCAAGTTGCGCATTCTGGCGCGCGGGCTGGTGGTAAAAGCCATCGGCGATGAGGTGGAGATGGCCCTGTTTGAAGAGAAGGTAAACGAGCTCATACGTTACTGTGCCGAGTATAATCTGCTCAACGAGACCATTATCATCGATATTGTCAAGGGAAACCGCCCGCCCGAGGTGAAGAGAGACAATCTCATCATACACGGCGTCAACGGACGTCCCATCGTGGCCCGTTCGGAAAACCAGCAACGGCTGGTAAAAGCCTTTGAAGAGAACGACCTTGTCTTTGCACTCGGCCCGGCCGGTTCGGGAAAGACCTATGTAGCCATAGCCCTGGCCGTGCGGGCCTTGAAAAACAAGGAGGTGAAGAAAATTATCCTCAGCCGGCCCGCCGTAGAGGCCGGCGAGAAACTCGGCTTCCTCCCCGGCGACATGAAAGACAAAATCGACCCCTATCTGCAACCTCTCTACGATGCCTTGCAGGACATGATTCCGGCCGCCCGGCTCAAAGAGTTGATGGACAACAACATCATACAGATTGCTCCGCTGGCCTTCATGCGAGGCCGCACCCTGGGCGAGGCCGTCATCATACTCGATGAGGCACAGAACACGTCGACCCACCAGATAAAGATGTTCCTTACCCGCATGGGTCTCAATGCCAAAATGATTGTTACCGGCGACATGAGCCAGATCGACCTGCCTCCCTCGCAGCGTTCGGGACTGTCGCAGGCCATCGAGTTGCTGCACGACGTGCCGGGCATCGGCAAGGTGCAGTTCTCCAAGAAAGACATTGTGCGCCACAAACTCGTGCAGCGTATCGTCGAGGCCTACGAGGCCTACGATGAGAAGTGCCGCCAGCAGCGGCTGTGGAAAGAGAGCGAAGAGGCCCTTCGCAACGACGCGGACAGGCCGCAATCCCAGAAACGAAGAACCTAAATATATAACGAAAATGGAAAAAGCATTGGTAAAGACCGATTTTCATTTTCCCGGACAGAAAAGTGTATATCACGGGAAAGTAAGAGATGTTTACAATATCGACGACAACCTGCTGGTCATGGTTGCTACCGACCGTATCTCGGCCTTCGACGTTATCCTGCCCAAGGGTATCCCCTTCAAAGGCCAGATGCTGAACCAGATTGCCGCCAAGTTCCTCGATGCCACGACCGACATCTGCCCCAACTGGAAGGTGGCTACCCCCGACCCCATGGTAACCGTGGGCGTGATGTGCAAAGGCTTTCCCGTAGAAATGATTGTGCGGGGCTATCTGTGCGGAAGCGCCTGGCGTGCCTACAAGAGCGGTGTGCGTGAAATTTGCGGCGTGAAACTGCCCGAAGGCATGAAGGAGAACCAGAAATTCCCCGAGCCCATCATAACCCCCACGACCAAAGCCGAGATAGGTGAGCACGATGCCGATATCTCCAAAGAGGAGATTCTGGCCCGCGGACTGGCTACCCCCGAAGAGTATGCCTTGCTCGAAAAATACACCATGGAGCTTTTCAAACGCGGAACGCAGATTGCCGCCGAACGCGGATTGATACTGGTCGACACCAAATATGAGTTTGGCAAGCACGACGGTAAAATCTACCTCATGGACGAAATCCATACCC